>NZ_CM001466.1:2006770-2012064 GCF_000231055.2 Saccharomonospora azurea NA-128
CCGCTCGTCGCGCTGCTGTCTCGCCACCGCGACCGCGGCACGCGCGTCGGCGAGCCGGTCCAGCGCCGCCCCCAGGCTCAACAGGTGGTCCCGGCGAGCCGCGACGTCCGGGAACTCCTCTCGTGCCTCGTCCAGCGCCCGCGCGCGCTCCTCGATGCTCTGCACCAGGACGGCCCGCTCCGCCGAGTTCTCACCCTGTGACCGCTCGTGGGAGGCCCGCTCCTCCAGCAGCCGCTGCTCCTCCTCCTGGGCGGCGCGCACGGCCGCGGCCAGGGAGGCCGACCGCTGCGCGTGCTCGGCGATTCGCGCGCGCTCGGCCCGCACCTGCGACAGCTCCTCCGCCACGTCGTCGACACCGCGATCGCCGACCCGCTCCGCCGCGGTGTCGCGGCTGCGCTCCGCCTCGTAACGGGCGACGCGCGCGGCCTCCCTCCGCCGGTCGGCCTCCACCTCGCGCTCGGCCGCCGCCCGCTCGGCCTCCTCACTCACGGCGTCGGCGGTCGCCACGGCCGGCGCGGGATGGCTCTCCGAACCGCACACGGGGCACCCTTCCCCGTCCACCAGCTCGCGCGCCAACTCGGCGGCCATGCCCGCCAGGCGTCGTTCACGGAGGTCGAGCAAGGCGCTTCGCGCCTCGTTGTGGGCCGCGGTGGCGGCGACCTCGACCTCGCGCGCCTCCACCAGCGCCCGATCGAGCTCGGGCAGCGCTTCCGCGGCACGCAGCAGCGCTGTCAGCTGCTCCTCCCGCGCCTCGATCCCGCCGAGCCTGGCCTCGGCCTCGATGGCGAGCTCGCGTTGCGTGGTCAACTCCGCGACACGCTCGGGCAGTCCGTCCAGTTTCGACTGGATCACCGCGATGCGTTCGCTGTCGTAGGCGATCGCCTCGTCGAGGTGCGCCACCCGACGTCGATCGGTCTCCTGCCGCCGCGCCTGCTCCACCAGGCCAATGAGTCCCCCCGCCTCCTCACGCAGTTCACCCGCGCGCCGCCGCACACCGTCCACATCGAGCTGTACCTCGGTGAAACCGAGTTCACGGCACTCCGACTCGGCGACCGACTCCTCAGCCAGCGCACGCTCGTACTCGGCGTCGCCCACCCTCGTACCGGCCGACAGTTCCGCCACGGTGGCGGCCCGCCGCGCCGACTCCAGTTCGGCGCGCCAGCGAGCCCGCTGCGGCTCGTTGCGTTCCCACTCGGCGAGTCTCGCGTGTGCGGCCCGCACCCGGCGTACGCGGTCGTCCTCGGTCCTGCGGTCCTGCAGGCGCTGCCGGGCGGCCTCCCACGCGGTACGCGCCTCCTTCTCCGCCGCTCGCGACGTGGCGACGTCGGCCTCGGCTTTCGCCCGCAGCTCAGCCGCCCACGCGCGGTCGGCGTTCTCCGGCGCCTCGACACCCGCCACCTGCGCCAGGCGCGCGACCCAGTCGCGCACACCCGCCCGCCGGGCGTCCAGCTCCGCTCTCCGCTTCCTGCGAAGATCACTGAACCAGCGCTCGACCGCCGCGAAGCGTTCCGTGCCGAAGAGTCGTTCGAGCAGCTCGGCTCGTTCCCGCGTGTCGGCACGCAGGAACCGCGCGAACTCGCCCTGGGGCAGAAGCACCACCTGGAAGAACTGGTGGGCGTTCATCCCCAGCAGGCGTTCGACGACGCGCGCGACCTCGTCGCTGCGGGTCACCGCCTCCGCCGTGCCACCGTCCGGTGGCGGCGTGAGCCAGGTCAACGACGCCTTGGCCTGCTGCTTCGTGTAGCCGGTCCCGCGTCGTTTCGGCCGTTCGTACTCGGGGCTGCGTTGGATGCGCAGGCGATGTCCCTGCACGGTGAGGTCGAGCACCACCTCCGTGGGCAGGTCGGCCTGCGCGAGGTCGCACCGCAACCTCCGGGCGTCGGCCCTGGCTCCGGGCACGGTGCCGAACAACGCGAACGCCACCGCGTCGAGCAGCGTGGTCTTCCCCGCTCCCGTGTCACCGTGCAGAAGGAACAGCCCGTCCGCCCCGAGCGCGTCGAAGTCGACGACCTGCCGGGTGGCGTACGGCCCGAACGCGCATACCTCCAGCCTGTGCAACCTCATCGCAGCACCTCCTCGGGGTCGACGTCCGCCCGGCCCGCGGCCTCCAGCGCCTCGACCAGCAGGGCGCGCTCACGCTCGGTCGGTTCGGCACCGCGGCAGTCGGTCAGGAAGTTCTCGGCGATCTCCAGATCGGTGCGACCCCGCACCGCCTCCGAATACCGCAGCGCCGCGCCCGCTCCGCCCTCCGGCTCCCAGTCGAGGTGCACCGCGTGGGGGAACCGGGCGCGCAGCCTCCGCATCGCCTCGACCGGGCGCACCGGATCGGTGAGCGTGACCGAGAGGTAGCACTCGTGGAGGTCGTCGTGCTCCGGATCCTCCAGCAGCTCGTCCAGACGGCCCCGCAACGTCGCGAGAGGGCGGGGCACCGGGAGTTCGACGCGGTCGACGCCCGCCAGGCCGCGGTCGTCGAGATCGACGACCCACACCGACTTGCGCGTGGTCTCGGAGAACGAGTACGCGAGCGGACTGCCCGAGTAGCGGAGGTAGTCGGCCAACCTCTGCGGCCCGTGCAGGTGACCGAGCGCGACGTAGTCCATCCCGTCGAAGACGCAGCCGGGGACCTGCTCGACGCCGCCGACCGCGATCGTCCGTTCCGACTCACTGCCGACGCCCCCGGTGACGAACGCGTGGGCGAGCACCACGGACCGGACACCGGGCCCACGCGTGGCCAGGTCCTCCCTCACCCGGCGCATCGCCTCGGTCAGCACACCCGTGTGGCCGCGCGCCTCGGGCACCCCGAGCGCGAGCCGTGCCGGATCGGGTTCCAGATACGGGATCCCGTAGAACGCCACGGGCCCGTGCGCGTCCTCCAACAGCACGGGCCGGTCGATCGCGTCGATCGTCGTGCGCAGGTGCAGACCACCCGCCTCGGCGAAATCCGCGAAGGCTCCGAGCCTCGCGGCCGAGTCGTGGTTGCCCGGCGTGATCACCAACTCGGCGCCAGCCTCCCGAAGCCTCCGCAGAGCCGTCGTCGCCACGCGGACGGCCTCGGCGGACGGCACCGCGCGGTCGTAGACGTCGCCCGCCACGACGACCACGTCGACGGACAGTCGTTCGACGAGCTCGGCGAGGTGGGCGAGCACGGTGTCCTGGTCGGCGAGCAGGTCGGTGCCGTGAAAGGTCCGGCCCACGTGCCAGTCGGAGGTATGGAGCAATCGCACGCCGACAAGCTAAGCCCCTCGACCGACGGAATGGTGCAGGGACCCCCGCGTATCACTCGAACGTGTGTTCGAATGCGTCGAGCGCTGATCCTCGACCCGTTTTCCGCCATGATGGGAGGGCGCCACGGGAATGCGGGCCGCGAGTGCCGTGACAGGGGCACAGACCGCGGCGCATCGCGACGTCGCCACGGCACGGCCAGGCGTCGTCAGTCGACTGGGGAAGGACGGACAACCGGTGGGCTCCACCATTCTCGCCACCGCCGCCATCGCGGTGTCACTTCTGCTCGCGGTGGTCGTGGCCATGCTGTGGAGGCTGTACCAGGACAGCCTGCGCAGGGTCGACACGGCCGCACGACAGATCGAGGCCGAACGGCACAAGATCGACGCACAGCAGGCCGCCCTCCGCCGGTACGAGGTGGCGTTCGCCTCCATCAGCGGCCGCGGCGAACTGGGGGAACAGGTACTGGTCGAGACCGCCAGGGCCCTCGGTCTCCGCGAGGGGCTGCACTTCACCGTGCAGACCGACGTCGCGGGAGGCGGGGCGGCCAAGCCGGATCTGCTCCTGACCGTCGGCGGCGGCCGCACGGTACCGGTCGACGCCAAGGCCAGCCTCGCGTGCTGGGCCGAGGCCGTGGAGACCGACGACGCCGAGGAGCGCCTCGACGCCCTGCGCGTGCACGTACGGAACCTCCGGTCGCGGGCCGCCGAACTGGCGGGCAAGAACTACCAGCGCTGGGCGGACGCCATCTACGGCACGGTGATGTTCGTGCCCTCCGACGCGGCGGTGGTGGCGGCGCTCGACACCGACCCCGAACTGCTGCGGTGGCTACTGGACCGACGGATCTTCCTCTGCGGGCCGACCGGATTCGCCGTCGTGGCCTCGGCGGCGCTGTTCGCCGCGACCGAACGCACCCTCGTCGACGACGTGGAGAAGGTCCGGTCACAGGCCGCCGCGGCTCACCGCGCCGCGGGCAACGCGGTGGAGGCGTTGAACCTGTCCAGCACGCACCTCCAGCGGTTCCTGTCCGCCCGGCGGCGGGAGGTCGAGGCACTCGACAGCTTCCGCGCGCAGGTGTCCCCGTTGACGGATGCCGCGGCGAGTCCGTCGCCCGTCCCGGAGGTCCGCAGAACCGACGAGATGTCGGCGACGTGAGCCGGTGAGCCGGGTTTATTGTTGTCGATCATGATTCGCGCGCTCTCCGCTACAGGAATCCCGCTGTGTGAGCGGGTGAATCGTCGTGCTTGCCCTGAAAGCGCCCCTTCGGCGAACTTTTCCGAGTACGGTTTACCGACGGGTCACATGTTTTCGCGACGCAAGGGATACGGTGTTGCCTCGTGACCGCCATTCGTGACCGCCGGAGTGCGGCGGAGAGCGCCGAGACAGAGACGGCGGCGTTCCCCTGGGACGAACGCTCTGTCCTCAATTCCCGCCGGGGTATTCCCTGGTGGAGCGCCGCGCTGCTGACGTTCGGGCTGGCACTCGTCGGTGCGTTCGTCGACCAGTTCATGACGGACAGCCTGTCCGTGGTCTTCCACGTCTGCTACGTCGTCGGCGCGCTCGGGGCGATCACCGCGGTCCAGCGCAAGAGCCTTTTCGGCCCCATGGTGCAGCCGCCACTCGCGATGGCGTTGGCGGTCCCGCTCGTCGTACTCACCGCGTCGGGACTTCCCGAGGGCAGCGACATGCTCTCCAAAGGCCTGGCGATCGGCACTCCGCTCATCGAGAGTTTCCCGATGATGGCGGGCACCACCGCGGCCACCGTGCTGATCGGGATCCTCCGCATGGTGAAGCAGCGGGGCCCCGGCGCCGCTGAGGAGTCCGAGGCGGATTCCAAGTCGGCCAAGTCGGCCAAGTCGGCCAAGTCGGCGACGTCCAAGGCCTCGGAGAAGGCCGCCGTTCGCGACGACGAGGCGGAGCCCGACGACAAGACCCGTCCGGTGATCGGGCTCCCGGCGAAGACGGCCGAACGAGACGAGAACCGCCCGCGCCGTCGTGCTCCCGGCGCACCGAGCGACGCGCCGCCACCGGCGGAACGACGCTCCCGGCCCCGAAGGGATGCCGCGGCACCG
>NZ_CM001466.1:2318701-2353063 GCF_000231055.2 Saccharomonospora azurea NA-128
CGGCGTCGCCCGCTTCGGGCGTCCACGCGGAGCGAAGTCGATGGTCGACGGTCTCGTTCACGGCTAGAGTGTGACACATGAGCCGAGAACGTCACATCCCTCCGCGGTCCGGAACGGCCGGGAGTGAACGGGCCTCCACCGGGCGGGTACCCGACGACGTGCTCCTCGACGCGGCACGCGCGTGCGTGCTGACCGGCGGCGTCCGCCGGACGACCCTCACCGACATCGCACGCACGGCGGGCGTGAGCCGCATGACGCTGTACCGGCGGTACCCGGACGTGCGCAGCATCCTCGCGGCGCTCATGACCCGCGAGCTCGGCGCGCTGCTCCACGGGGTGAACGCCACCGTCGCCGTCGCACTGCCCGCGCGGTCCCGGCTCGTGGAACTGGGTGTGGCGGCCGTGCGCGCACTCGTCGCCGATCCCCTGCTGCGCACCGTGCTCGACCGCGACGCCGAGCTGCTCCTGCCGTACATCACCGAACGTGTGGGCAGCACGCAGCGACTCGCCGAACAGGTGCTGGCCGACCTGATCGCCCAGGGACACGCCGACGGCTCGGTCCGGGTCGGCGACCCGGCGGTCCAGGTCAGGGCCCTGCTGCTCACGGTGCAGTCGTTCGTCCTCTCCTGGCGTCCCGCCACCCGGGACGTCCCGGCGGAGCCGCTGCTGTCCGAACTCCGACACCTCCTGGAAAGAAGCCTGACGCCATGAGCGCAACGAACCTGATCCACGCCTCCCTCACCGCCCGGCGACGCGCCCGCGAACTCGACGCACTCACGTCGGGCGAACAGGTGGACGTGCTCGTGGTGGGCGGTGGCGTGACCGGCGCCGGGGTCGCGCTCGACGCGGCGTCGCGTGGGCTCTCGGTCGCGCTGGTGGAGGCGCACGACCTGGCGTTCGGCACCTCCCGGTTCTCCAGCAAGCTCGTCCACGGCGGCCTCCGCTACCTCGCTCACGGCCGCCTGGGACTGGCCCGCGAGAGCGCCGTCGAACGCGACGTCCTCCTGCGTCGCACCGCACCTCACCTGACCCGGCCGCTGGCCCAGCTCTTCCCCCGCTACGCCGACACACCGGCGCGGGAGTACGCGCTCACCGCCGCCGGGCTCACGGCGGGCGACGCGCTGCGCCGGTTCGCCGGGACCCCGTCGACCCTGCTGCCCCGCCCCCGGACGGTGCCCGCCGCCGCGGCACTGACGCTGGTGCCGGGACTGCGTGCCACGGGCCTTCGCGGTGGCCTGCTGGCGTTCGACGGCGCCCTGACCGACGACGCGCGACTCGTCGTGGCTCTCGCCAGGACGGCGGCCGGGCTCGGCGCGCGAATCCTGACCCGGGTGCGCGCCCTCGAACTGCGGGGCGACCAGGTCCGGGCACGCGACGAGCTGACGGGCGACACCGTCGACCTGCGCGCCCGTCAGGTCGTCAACGCCGCGGGAGTATGGTCGGGCGGACTGGTGCCGAACGTCCGGCTGCGACCGTCCCGCGGGTCGCACCTCGTCCTCGACGCCCGCAGCACGGGCCTCGGGGAGACGGCGCTCATGGTCGGTGTCCCGGGAGAGCTCAACCGGTTCGTGTTCCTGCTGCCCCAACCCGGCGGCACCGTCTACCTCGGACTGACCGACGAACCGCTGGACGGCGAGGCGACCGACCACACCGACGTCCCCGACACCGACGTCGACTTCCTGCTCGACGTGGCCTCCACCGTGCTCGACCGGCCACTCACCCACGACGACGTCCGCGGCTCGTTCGCCGGCCTGCGCCCGCTGCTCGACACTCCCGGCGGCCGCACCGCGGACCTGTCCCGCGAACACGCCGTGCTCACCGACCCCGGTACGGGCGTGGTGACGGTCGTGGGCGGCAAGCTCACCACCTACCGGGTGATGGCCGAGCAGGCCGTGGACGCCGCCGTAACGGAAGCCGGGCTGCGCGCACCGTCCTCGCGGACCGGGCGGCTCCCCCTCGTGGGCGCGGCGAGCCGAGCGGCATTGACCACTGTGGACGCACCCCGCAGGTTGGTGGGCAAGTACGGCATCGAGGCACCCCGCGTGGCCGCGCTCGGCGACGTCGACCACGCACTCGCGCGTCCCCTGTTCCCCGGATGCGCCACCACGGCCGCCGAAGTCGTGTGGGCGGTGCGCCACGAGGGAGCACTCGACGCCGACGACGTGCTGCACCGCCGCACCCGCCTGGGCCTGGTGCCCGACGACGCGGAGAAGGCGCGTCCCGCCGTGTCCGACCTGGTCGAGCGATCGTTGCGGGGCCTCGCCTGACGTAGGCTCCTCCCGTGGCGGCGGAGAGGAGCGGGGCCGTGCCCGAGAGCGTGACCCGACAGCGCGAGTCGACGACGGTCGCCACCGCTGCCCGCCAACTGCGCACCCACCTGCACACGGGCTACTTCATCACCAGCACCACGCTCGTGCTCGCCGCACTCACGTGCGTCGCCCTGCTCCACGTGTCGGTGTTCCGGGAACTCGGGGGCACCACGGTGGGCGTCACCGGCCAGGCCAACGCCATCACCGACCCGCTGCGGCGCGCCGCCGAGAACGCGGGCGAAGACCTCCGCGTCGTGCGCTACCCCGATGCCGAGGGCGGGCGAGCCGACGTCGAACGCGGCGTGCTCGACGTGTTCGTCTCCGGCAGCGCCGCGAACCTCCACGCGCTCACCGGGTCCGGGCTCGACGACTCCGTGCGCAGTCTGCTCACCGGTGTCACGCGGTCCGAGATCGTCGCGGCGAAACTCGCGGAGGCCGGAGCCGATCCGGCCACCGCGCAGGACGACGTGATGGCCGCCGAGATCGAGGTGGAGACGCTGCAACCGGCCGTCGCGTCGCGCGGCGAGCGGTCGATCACGGCGTTGGCGGTCGTCGCGCTGCTCGTGGTGACCCTGGCGGGTGGCGGCGTCGTGGTGGTCCGTGGCCTGGCTCGGCTCCGAGGGCGTGGGGCGGCGGCGCGTCAGCGGTCGTTCGTCGTCGCCACGGTGGCGGGCGCGGGACTCGCGGGCGCGCTGCAACTCGTCGTGCTCGGCGCGGCTGCCCTGGTGGTCGCCGTCGTGACAGGTGTGGCGCCACCCTCCGGCGTCGCCGTGACCACGCTCGCGTGGGGCCTGGTGTGGTTCGGGCTCGGGTGGACGTTCTACGCGCCGGTGTCGGTGTTGACGTCGCCGCCCTGGAGCGGGCGGCCCACGGGGCTTCCCGCGGCGCTGGTCCTGCTGGCGGCCTTGGGCACCACCATGGCCGTGTCACCGCAGCCCGACAGTCCCACCGCGTTCGTCCTGTCGTTCGTGCCGCCGCTCTCGCCGTTCGCGGTGCCGATCCGCATCGCCACCGGTGTGGCCGAGCCGATCGAGGTCGTCGTGGCCGCGGCACTCACCCTCGCGGCCGCCGCCCTCCTCGCCCGAGCGGCGAGAACGACGCTGCGCCCCGCCCACCCCTGACACCGTGTCCGCGCGTGGCGCACGCGTGTCCGCACCTCCCGCACGTCGGCGCCCCCGAGGCGTCTCCCGAACTCCCGACTCGACGTCCCGCAACGGCGAACACGCGTCGTCGAAGTGCAAACACGCGTGCGTGACACGCGGACACGATGTTCGGGGCTCAGCGGTGGGCTGTCGCGGACGGGGTGAAGCGCACCGGGAGCGAGGTCAGGTGCCGGTTCCACAACGCCGGCGTGAACGTCAGCTCCTCCACCGGAACCGCGACCGTGACGTCGTCGAATGCGTACAGTGCGGTCTCGACCGCGATACGTGCGATCAGCCGCCCCGCACGCTGCGCCGGGCAGGCATGGGAACCCGCGCTGAACGACAGGTAGGCGCGGTTGCCGATCTCCAGCCACGGGTCGTTGGTGCGCACGCGGTAGTCCGCGTTGCCCGCCGCGAAACTGAGGATGACCGCGTCCCCGCGCCGGATCGGTTGACCGGCGAGCTCGCAGTCGGCCGCCGCGTAGCGACCCATCAGGTTCGCCACGGGCGGGTCGCGCCACAGCACCTCGTCGAGGGCCTCGTCGATCCCGAGTCGACCGCCGCGCATCCGCGCGGTGAACCGGCGGTCGGTCAGCATCAGACGCAACGCCATCGCGATCCAGATGCCGGTGACCTCGTAGCCCATGCCGATCACCATCATCATGGCGTGCAGTACCTCGTCGTCGCTGCGCAACGAGGGGTGCCGCACGAACTTCGAGGTCAAATCATCCTGCGGTCGAGCCCGCCTGTCCTGCAGCAACGCGACGAGCAGCCGCTGCATCGAGTCGTCGGCGAAGTACGACTCGATGCCCGCCAACAGGGTCGCCCGCAGTTTCTCCTGGTCCTCAGTGGACACGCCGAGGAGCGACAGGATCACCAGCATGGGGATGGCGGCGGAATACTCGCTCACGAGGTCCGCGTGGCCGCGCATGGAGAACTCGTCGAGCAGGCCAATGCAGATCTGCTCGACGGTCCTGCGCAGGCGGTGTTCGTCGAGGTCGTCGAAGCCCTCCTCGACCGGAGCGCGCAACCGTCGGTGCTTCTCGCCGTCGGCGTAGACGGCGTTCTCCAGCGGTGACAGCAACGCCGCCAGCGGCGCGTCCGGCGGGATGACGCCGCTCGTGTACTCGCGCCAGCTCCGCGGGTCGTGGGAGAACAGCCGTTCGTTGCGAGCGACCTGGCAGATCTCGGAGTGCCCCATCACGAGCCACCCGTTGACCTGCGGCAACAGCTCCACCGGGGCGACCTGGCCCCAGCGGGCTCGCAGTTCGCTGTACACAGCCTGCGGGTTCTGCGAGTTCACGATGTGCGACAGCGGCGTCAGCCCGGTCATCTCGGCCAGCGTCCGCTGCTGCGGCGACGTCGTCATGCGACCTCCGAGTTGTTCCGCACCGCGATGGCGTACTCCACCAGTTTGATGAGCGTCTGCGCCGACGACTTCCGCTCGCGCGCGTCGCAGAACACGATCGGCGTCTCCGGGAGCAGGTCCAGCGCGTCCCGGAGCTGTTCCGTGTCGTACTGCGGCGAGTTCGGGAACTGGTTGACCGCGACCGCGAACGGCACCTTGGTGTGCAGCTCCAGCTGGTCGAACACCTCGAAACTGTCCTCCAGCCTGCGCGGATCCACCAGGACGAGCGCGCCCACGGCACCGTCGGCCAGGCCCTCCCACAGGTTCCAGAACCTCTTCTGCCCCGGCGTGCCGAAGAGGTACAACACGATCTCCGAGCTCAGCGTGATGCGACCGAAGTCCATGGCCACCGTGGTGGTGCTCTTGCTGTCCAGCCCGGCGAGGGAGTCCACACCGACGCTCGCGGCCGTCATGGTCTCCTCGGTGCGCAGCGGTGCGATCTCGCTCACCGAGCCGATCAGCGTCGTCTTGCCCACGCCGAAGGCTCCGACAACGAGGATCTTGACCGACTGGATGACGGTCGAGGACACATAACGCTCAGAGCTTTCGGAGCCCATTCAGCACTTTCTCCAGCAGGTCGATTTCAGGGATGACGAGTCGCTGCGGGCTGGACCGCACCACGAGGTGTCCCGTGTCGATCAGGTCCGACGCGAGCACCACGACCACGCTCACCGGCAGGCGAAGGTGCGCCGCGGCCTCGGCGACCGACAGCACGCCTCGGCACACGTTCACAAGGGATCGCTTCTCCCGGCTGGTCGACACCGGGAGGAGCGAGTCGGGGTTGGCCACCAGCAGGGTTTCCGGCCGCAGCGTGTTCCGGGAGGGATGAGCGCGGCCGCCCGTGATGACGTAGGGCCGGACCGGCCCGTCCTGGTACTCCTCGGAGTGGCTCATGGTCAGCGTGCGCGCGTGGGCGTGCTGAGCGTCCGCTCACCGATCTGGAGCACTTGGAGCTGCATCTGCTGGGCGATCAGGCCCGGGTCGATGACGGGGTCGGTGACCACGGCGAGCCGCGACCCGTCGCCGGCGCCGCGCACGAACAGGAAACCGCCGTCGAACTCGACCATCACCTGCTTCGGGTCACCACCGGAGCCGAACTCGTCACCGACGCCGCGACCGAGCGAGGTCAGCCCCGCGCACGCGGCCGCGAGCTTGTCGGCGAGGTCGGTGGCGGTCTGCTCGGTCTTCACCTTCAGCAGACCGTCGGACGTCAGCACGATCGCGTGGCGAACGCCGCGCACGCTCCTGATCTGCTCCAGCATCCAGCTGTTGTCACCGGCGTGGGCAACCATTACTCCTCCGAAGTGTCACGAGAGGCGGACGGTGTGTTCGGGGTGGCGGCGATCCGGTTGGACGCGCCGGTGTCCGAACTGAGGAAGGCACTCATCCACTGCCCTGCCTGCTCCGCTGATTGTTGGGGGTCGGCCGGGATCGCGGGGATGTCCATGGTGATCTCGCTGCTGTTCTCGACGACGGCCTCGCCACGGCGGGACCGTCGGCGGGGCAGCACGGGTAGGTCGGCCTGCGGACCGGCGGGTTTCTCCTTCGGCTCCTCACGCTGAGCGGGAGCCGGCGTGGGCGCGGGAGCCGGAGCCGGCGCGGGAGGAGGCGTGGGAGCGGGGTCGGGCAACGGCAACTGCTGCGACTGTGGCACGGTCTGCGTCGGGACCGCCCCCTTCACCACGGGCTTGAGGTTGTCGGCCGTGCTGTGCTGCCGGGAGAGGGCGAGCTGCCCGCTCATCGCGGCGTGCCCGGGCGGCAACGGCTCGGTCAGCTCGGACGGCACCATCACGATGGCACGCACACCGCCGTAGACGGACTCACCGAGGTCGACCCGGAACCCGTAGCGACGCGCGTAGGTGCCCACCGACGGCAGGCCGGTCTGCGGTACCTCGCCGAGCGTGAACAGGTCGTGCACCGTCTCGCCCGAGGCGATGATCCTGGCCTGTTCGAGCCGGCGGTCGTCCATGCCGACCCCGCAGTCGTCGATCTCGATCACGGCGCCGCGTTGGACGTGGCGCAGCGTGACCAGCACGTTCGTGGTGGGCGGAGAGGACTGCGCCGCGTTGGCCAGCAGCTCGGCGACGATGTGGATGAGCGGTTCGACCACCCGCGCGGTGACGGCGATGGCGGGGTCACCGGAGGCCTCCACCCGCTGGTAGGCGGTAATCCGACCGGCGGCACCACGCACGACGTCGGACAACGCCAGCGCCTCGTTCCACTGCTGCCCCGGCCGTTCACCACACAGGGCGGCGAGCGACTGGGCGTACCGCGCCTGCTGCGCGGCGGCGTGGTCGACGCGCATGCTGGTCTCCAGCACGTCCGGATCGTTCGGGTGCCGGCTGACCATCCGGCCGGCTTCCTCCTGCATCCGGTGCGCCGAGGTCTGAACCTTGCGCGCGAGCGACACCACGGCGGAGTGCACCGCACTGCGTTGCGCGTCATAGACGTCCCGCGCGTTGCCGACCAGCGACTTCATGCGTTCGTACTCGGCGGCCGCCTCCGGGCGAGGCGGTGTGTCCGGGAGCGGCGGCGGCGTCCGCCCGCTGGAGTACGCCTCCATGTACCGCAGGAACACGTCCTGCACCTCGCGCTGCGCGGCGAACTCGTCCGCCAGCGCCTGCCGGCACGCGGCCATGGCGCCGGCGGCGCGCACGGTCAGGGCGGCGAACACTCCCAACGCGGCGAGCGCCAGAACCCCGGGTATGAGCCACCACAGCTGCCCGGAGTCACCGACGGCCAGAAAGACTGAGGCGACGACCACGTAACCGGCGACGAGGGCGACGCACGCCCATCCGAGCGGACTCGGTCCACGCCGCGTAGTCGGTGAGTTTTCCATGATCATCCAGAGATCGGTCGACCAGCCAGGAACATGTCAGCACACCGTGGCACGGGCGCGCTGGAAAACCGCGAAACCCAGTGCACCTCCATACGAAAGCCCCAAGATGGACAGCGGCGCGAATGGCCTACCCCACTGCCCGGCTCAGAGTAGTCGATCTCCGTGGGCGGCGTACAGGCCTGGAGTCGATCACGTCGGACGACCAGGTGTTCGACGCGCCGGAGACCGTCGAGAATGGACCTGTACGTGAGCGAATCGGGGGTAGCAATGGAGATCCAGCTCGCTGAGCCGTGGCCGACCACGGTGGCCGAGGCGGTCGCCGTGCAACGACGTCTGCGCCACCGGGTCCGGGCCGGCGACGACGCGGGGAGCCCCGTGCGCACCGTCGCCGGCGTCGACGTGGCCTACGCCGCCGACTCGGACCGCCTCGCCGCGGCGGTCGTGGTACTCGACCACACCACTCTGGACGTGCTGGAGACCTCGACCGTGGTGACCACCGCGGAGTTCCCCTACGAACCGGGACTGTTCGCGTTCCGGGAACTCCCCACGCTGGTGACGGCGTTGCGCGGCCTGCGGACGGTGCCCGACCTGATCGTGTGCGACGGGCACGGCCTGGCCCACCCGCGCCGGTTCGGCCTCGCCTGCCACCTCGGGATACTCGCCGACGTCCCGACCTTCGGTGTGGCGAAGAACGTGCACGTCGGCGAGTTCGTGCCCCCGGCGTCACAACGCGGCGCGACCTCGCCGCTCACGGTCGGCGGCGAGGTCGTCGGGGCCGCGGTGCGGACGCGCAGCCGTGTCAAACCGGTGTTCGTCTCCGTAGGACACCGGATCAGCCTCGACACGGCGTGTGCTCACACACTCACGCTGAGCACGCACTACCGGCTTCCGGAGACCACCCGGCACGCCGATCACCTCTCGCGCGAGGTGCTGGCGGGCCGGATCAGCCCGACCGTTGCAGGGTGAACGCGGCGAGGAACCCCACGGTGGTGATGAGTCCGGTGAGGACGTGGGTGCGCTGGAACGCCTCGGGAATCATCGTGTCGGCCACCATGGCGAGGATGCCGCCCGCGGCGACCGCCGTGATCACCGCGATGGTGGCTGCGGGCGCGCCGTCCAGCAACAGGCTGCCGAGTGAGGCGGCCGCGGCACACGCGAGCGCGATGCCCGTCCACACTCCGAAGACGTAGCCCGCGCGGCGCCCGGCCCGCCTCATGCCCGCGGCACTCGACAATCCCTCGGGAACGTTGGAGACGACGATGGCGGCGAGGACGGTGATCCCCACCGTGCCGCTGCCCAGGACGGACAGTCCGAGGACGACCGTTTCCGGTATGCCGTCGAGCAGGGCGCCGAAGGCGATCGCCGCTCCGCTGCCCCGAGCAGGAGGGCCGCCCCGGCGACCAGTCCCCACAGTCCCGCCTCCAACCACACCGCCATCGCGCCCTCCTCGGCCCGCCCGGGTGTGGTGTACCCGCACATCGTGTCCGCAGTCTGCGTACGCGTGTTCGCGTCGCACGGCGCGAACACACGTACGGGAAGCGCGGACACGCGTGCGGGGAGCGCGGACACGGTTGAGAAGTACTCGCTCGGGTAGCCGGGTCGCAGACCGGAGTGCATCGACCCGAGGAGGGCCCATGACCGAGACGGTCGGCGACTACCTACTCCAGCGGCTCCGGGACTGGGACGTGCAGCAGGTCTTCGGCTACCCCGGCGACGGCATCAACGGCATCGTCGCCGCGTTCGGCAAGGCGGACAACCAGCCCCGGTTCGTGCAGTCGCGGCACGAGGAGATGTCGGCGTTCCAGGCGGTGGGGTATGCGAAGTTCAGCGGCGAAGTTGGTGTCTGCCTCGCCACGTCCGGCCCCGGGGCGATCCACCTGCTCAACGGCCTGTACGACGCGAAGCTGGACCACGTGCCGGTGGTCGCTCTCGTGGGCCAGACCGCGCGCAGCGCGATGGGCGGCAGCTACCAGCAGGAGATCGACCTCCAGGCGCTGCTGAAGGACGTCGCGTCGGAGTACCTGGTGGAGGTCAACGTCGCACAGCAGCTGCCCAACGCCCTCGACCGGGCCTTTCGCACGGCGCTGGCCCGCAAGGCACCGACCGCGGTGATCATCCCGGCGGACCTGCAGGAGCAGGAGTACACCCCGCCCGAACACGCGTTCAAACAGGTTCCCTCCAGCCCGCCGAGCACGCCGAGAGCGGTGGTCCTCCCTCCCGAGGACGAGCTCGCCCACGCCGCCGAGGTCCTGAACGAGGGTCGACGCGTGGCGATCCTGGCCGGGCAGGGTGCCCGCAACGCCGCCGAGGAGCTCGCCCGCACCGCCGACACGCTCGGCGCCGGGGTGGCGAAAGCGTTGCTGGGCAAGGACGTCTTGCCGGACGACCTGCCGTACGTGACGGGCTCGATCGGTCTGCTGGGCACCAAGCCGAGCTACGAGTTGATGCGCGACTGCGACACGCTGCTCATCGTGGGTTCGAACCTGCCGTACTCGCAGTTCCTGCCGGAGTTCGGCCAGGCGCGGGCCGTGCAGATCGACATCGACGGCGGCCGGATCGGCATGCGCTACCCGACCGAGGTGAACCTCGTCGGCGAGGCGAAGGCCACGCTTCGTGCGCTGCTGCCGCTGCTGTCGCACAAGACCGACCGGTCGTGGCGGGATACGGTCGAACGCAACGTCGCCGACTGGTGGTCGACCCTGCGCGATCAGGCTCTCCTCGACGCCGCGCCGATCAACCCGATGCGCATCGTTCACGAACTGTCCCACCGCGTCCCCGAAGACGCGATCGTGACCGCCGACTCGGGCTCCTCGACCAACTGGTACGCCCGCAACCTGCGGATGCGGGGCCGCATGCGGGGCTCGCTGTCCGGGACGCTCGCCACGATGGGCGCGGGAGTGCCGTACGCGCTCGGCGCCAAGTTCGCCCACCCCGAGCGGCCGGTGGTCGCGCTCGTCGGCGACGGCGCGATGCAGATGAACGGGATGGCCGAACTCGTCACCATCGCGCGGTATCGGAACCTCTGGCAGGACCCGCGGTTGGTCGTGTGCGTGTTCAACAACCACGACCTGAACCAGGTGACGTGGGAGTTGCGCGCCATGGGTGGAGCGCCGAAGTTCGAGGAGTCGCAGAGCCTGCCCGACGTGCCGTACGCGGAGTTCGCCAAGCTCGTCGGCCTGGAGGGCATCACCGTCGAAGAGCCGGGTGACCTCGCCAGGGCGTGGGACGTGGCGCTCACGGCCGACCGGCCCGTGGTCCTCGACGTGCACTGCGACCCCGAGCTGCCGCCGATCCCACCCCACGCGACGTTCGACCAGGTCAAGTCGATGACGGAGGCGTTGGTGAAGGGCGACCCCAACGCCTGGCACCTGCTCGTGCAGGGCGCGAAGACCAAGGCGCAGGAGGTGCTGTCGCGCTCACGGTGAGCCGCCGTGACTCACCGTGAGCGCGCGGGTCGGTACGGTGACACAGGTCGATCCTGCAGAAGGTGTTCCGACCGACGGCGAAGGCCGCCGTCCCCGGTCGGGAGGCGGCGGCCTTCGTGTCGCGTTCGTGCGGCAGGCGACTCAGCGCTCGGACAGCGGCTTGTAGTCGCGCTGCTTCTCGCCGGTGTAGATCTGCCGCGGACGGCCGATCTTGGTGGCCGGGTCGGTCATCATCTCGCGCCAGTGGGCGATCCAGCCCGGCAGGCGGCCCAGGGCGAACAGCACCGTGAAGAACTGCGTCGGGAAGCCCATGGCCCGGTAGATGAGGCCGGTGTAGAAGTCGACGTTCGGGTAGAGCTTGCGCTCGACGAAGTAGTCGTCGGACAGCGCGCGCTCCTCCAGCCGCTTGGCGATGTCGAGCAGCTCGTCCCCACCGGCGATCTTGGAGAGGATCTCGTCCGCGGTCTGCTTGATGATCTTCGCGCGCGGGTCGTAGTTCTTGTAGACCCGGTGCCCGAAGCCCATCAGGCGGACACCCTTCTCCTTGTTCTTCACGCGGTTGACGAACGTGTCGACGTCGCCACCCTCGGCCTTGATGCCCTCCAGCATCTCCAGCACCGCGCTGTTGGCACCGCCGTGCAGCGGGCCGAACAGGGCCATGATGCCCGCCGAGATGCTCGCGAAGAGGTTGGCCTCGGACGAACCCACGAGCCGGACCGTCGACGTGGAGCAGTTCTGCTCGTGGTCGGCGTGGAGGATGAACAGCAGGTCGAGCGCCTTGACCATCGCCGGGTCGATCTCGTACGGCTCCGCCGGCAGCCCGAACGTCATCCGCAGGAAGTTCTCGACCAGCCCCAGCGAGTTGTCCGGGTAGAGGAACGGCTGGCCGATCGACTTCTTGTAGGCGTAGGCCGCGATGGTGGGCACCTTCGCCAGCAGCCGGATGGTCGACAGCTCGACGTTGTCGATGTTCGAGGGGTCGAGCGAGTCCTGGTAGAAGGTCGACAGGGCCGACACCGCGCTGGACAGCACCGGCATCGGGTGCGCGTCCCGCGGGAAGCCGTCGAAGAACCGCTTCAGGTCCTCGTGCAGCAGGGTGTGCCTGTTGACCCTGGAGGTGAACTGCTCCAGCTGGTCCTTCGTGGGCAGCTCACCGTAGATGAGCAGGTACGACACCTCGAGGAACGTCGAGTGCTGCGCGAGCTGTTCGATGGGGTAGCCGCGGTAGCGCAGAACTCCCTGTTCGCCGTCGATGTAGGTGATCGCCGAAGACGTGGCTCCGGTGTTGACGAAGCCGGGGTCGTACGTGATGTACCCGGTCTGTGCGAGCAGCTTCCCGAGCTCGATCCCGGGCGCGCCTTCCACGGCGCGAACGACGTTCAACTCGTGCTCGCCAGTCGGCAGGCGGAGTTGTACCTTCTCGCCCCCGGTCTGCGCCGCAGTCGCGTCGGACATGCACATGCCTCTCACGGTCACACGGGCCGGCTGTGACCGCAGATCATGCGGTTCACATACTTCGCACACCGCCCCGCTGGGGTATGAATGCCCTCTAACGCTAGTCCAGATGAGGGCGGTTACGCAGCCGTGGCGTTACCCACAGCTAACCGAGTGCGACCAGCTTCACACGCATTGCTGCAGCTCCTCCTCGGTCGGGGGTTCGGCCCCACTACGCGACACCGTGACGGCCGCCGCACGCGCCGCGTAGGCGAGCAAATCGCGGCCCTCGGCCCTGGTCAGGGAAGACACGTCCGTGACCTGGTGACGCACCAGCCACGCCAGGACGGCGCCCTGCACCGTGTCGCCCGCGCCGATGGTGTCCACCACAGCGACCTCGCGGACGGGCTCGGTGACCTGGAGGCCGGACGACGTGAGAAGAACCACGCCGTCGGCGCCCTTGGTCAGGACCACCGCGCCGGGTCCCGCGTCGAGCCACGAGCGCGCGGCGGCGAGCACGTCGTCGGGGTCGGTCGCTCCCGTGAGCCACTGGGCGTCCTCGAGGGAGACCTTGAGCAGGTGCACCGACGGCAGCCACGAGGCGAAGCGCGCCCGGTAGGCGTCACCGTCGGCGATCATGTCGGCGCGGATGTTCGGGTCGAGCGCCGTCAGCACTCCGCGGGCGTGCTCGCGTCGCAGCAACGTCTCGTAGACCCGCGCGCCGGGGTCGAGCACCATGCCCAGCGTCCCCACCGCCAGCGCGCTCGTGCCGTCGGGCAACGGCCCGGGGTCGGCGACGAACCGATCGGCGGTGCCCTCGGTGTAGAAGCTGTAGCGGGCGCTGGAATCGTCGTCGAGCGTCACGACGGCCAGCGTGGTGGGCTCCGCGCCACGCTGCACCAACGACGTGTCCACACCGGACTCCACGAGTCTGCGGACGAGCGCGTCGCCGAACGCGTCGGTCGAGATCCGTGAGAGGAACGCCGTGGGCACACCGAGTCGCGCGGCCGTCAGAGCCACGTTGTAGGGACCGCCGCCGAGCCGGGGAGCGAGCAACCCGCCTTCCCCAGCGGCCGGGACGAGGTCGACGAGCGCTTCACCACCGGACACGATCACGGCTGCCGATGCTAGCGCCTCGAAGGCGGCGACGGCGGTGCCCGACGCGGGTCCGACGCGCGGTCAGTGCGACAGACCGACCCGCAGGCCGTTCAGCAGCAGCTCCGCCAGGGCCTCGAACGCCTCGGCATCGGTGGTCCGGGCGCGCATTCCCACGACGCCCGACTGGATCGCCTCGACGAGGATGCCCGCCATCTCGGCGATCGCGTCGGCGTGAGTGTCGCGGAAGACGCCCTGCTCGACACCGTCGGAGATGAACTGGCGGATCCGGCGGGCGGCGGCGTCGGAGTTGAGCGCGTAGACCGCCCGGGCGGGTTCGAACTTCTCGACGTCGGTCATGAACGCCGTCGACGCGCGGTCGAGCTCCGCCGACACCCCCGCCAGGTACGTGCGCACCGCCGCGGCCGCGTCGTCGATGTCCGCGACCTGCGCCTCGATCCGCTCTGCCGCACCCTTGAAGAAGTGTGCGACCACCTTGACGGCGAGCTGCTCCTTGCTGGGCGCCAGCGCGTACAGCGTCGTCTTGGAACACCGCAGTTCAGCGGCCAGATCGTCGAGGGTGAAGGAGACGAAACCCTCGGCGAGGAACAACTCCTCGAGCTCGGCCAGCAGCACCCGCTGACGCCGAGTTCGAGGCTCGGTCGAACGCATGGTGGCCATCGTACGTTGTAGTACTGTGATGCGGACTTCAGTACTATTCGCAGTACGCTTTCGGAGGCGATGATGCCCACGACGCCGACCGCACCGACGGGACCCACGAGGTCCGCGGTGCCCCGCCTGCTCCCCGACACCGAATCCGAGGACCTGCTCGCCCTGACCAGGGAGATCGCCCGCGACGAGCTGGCTCCCCTGGCTGCGGAGTACGAGGAGAAGGAGACCTTCCCCCGCGAGCAGTTCCGCATCCTCGGCCGGGCGGGCCTGCTGGGGCTGCCCTACCCGGAGCGCTGGGGCGGCGGCGCCGTGCCGTACGAGGTGTACCTCCAGGTGCTGGAGGAGATCGCCAGGGCGTGGATGTCGGTGGGCGTCGGACTCTCCGTGCACACGATGTCGTGCTACGCGCTCGCCGAGTACGGCACCGACGAGCAGCGGGACCGCTGGCTGCCGTCGATGCTGGAGGGCGAGCTCCTCGGCGCGTACGCGCTGTCGGAGCTCCACGCCGGGTCGGATGCCGCCGCGCTGTCCACGCGGGCTCGGCGGGAGGGCGACGTCTACGTGGTCAACGGTGTGAAGGCGTGGACCACCCACGGCGGCCACGCGGACTACTACAC
The DNA here is from genome assembly GCF_000231055.2 of Saccharomonospora azurea NA-128. Classification (GTDB taxonomy): domain Bacteria; phylum Actinomycetota; class Actinomycetes; order Mycobacteriales; family Pseudonocardiaceae; genus Saccharomonospora; species Saccharomonospora azurea. Next base: position 2,333,642 of record NZ_CM001466.1, read on the forward strand.
GACGATGGTGCGCACCTCGGACGACGGCGGTCGCGGCATCAGCTGCCTGCTCGTGGACGGCGCCACACCGGGCCTGTCCGCGGCGCCGCCCGAACGCAAGATGGGGCTCACCGGCTCCACCACCGCGCAGATGATCTTCGAAGACGTGCACGTGGACGCCGACCGGCTCATCGGCGCCGAAGGCCAGGGGTTGAAGATCGCGCTGTCGTCGCTGGCCTCGGGACGGCTCGGCATCGCCGCCTGCTCCGTCGGACTCGCCCAGGCCGCGCTCGACGAGGCCGTCGCCTACGCGAAGCAGCGCACCCAGTTCGGAAAGCCGATCATCGACTTCCAGGGACTGGAGTTCCTACTCGCCGACATGGCCGCCGCCGTGGACTCCGCGCGGGCCACGTACCTCGACGCCGCCCGCCGTCGCGACCGGGGACTGCCCTTCACCCGGCAGTCGTCGGTGGCGAAGCTCGTCGCCACCGACGCCGCCATGAAGGTGACCACCGACGCCGTCCAGGTGCTCGGCGGCGCCGGCTACACGCGGGACTTCCCCGTGGAGCGCTACCTGCGCGAGGCGAAGGTCCCGCAGATCTTCGAGGGCACGAACCAGATCCAGCGCATGGTCATCGCGCGGGAACTGCGCACATCATGACCGCGCGGGAGTCGCGCGAGTCATGACCGGCTGCGACGGGACTCACTCGCGATAGCGGCGGTCGGCGACCACACCGTCGCCGGCCGCCTCGTCGAAGTGGTACACCTCGCGGCCCCGGACGAACACGCGCAGGGCGCGGTTCATGACGTCCAGCGGGTCACCCGACCAGATCACCACGTCGGCGTCCAGCCCCGGCTTGAGCGCGCCCACCCGGTCGTCCAGACCGAGGATGCGGGCGGGGTTCACCGTCAACGTCCGCAGCGCGGCCTCCGGGTCCAGGCCGTCCTTGACCGCGAGCGCGGCCTGGTAGACGAGGAAGTTGATCGGGACCACCGGGTGGTCCGTGGTGATCGCGACCTCCACGCCCGCCCTGGTGAGGATGCCCGCCGAGCGCAGGGTGCGGTTGCGCAGCTCCACCTTGCTGCGGCTGGTGAACAGCGGCCCGAGGATCACCGGGACGTTCCGCTCGGCGAGGAAGTCGGCGATGAGGTGTCCCTCGGTGCCGTGGTTCACGACGAGCTTGTAGCCGAACTCCTCGGCGAGCCGCACGGCCGTGACGATGTCGTCGGCGCGGTGGGTGTGCTGGTCCCAGTAGAGTTCGCCGTCCAGGACGCGCGTCAGGGTCTCCAGCGTCAGGTCCACGTCGAACGGCTTGCCCTCGGCGCGGGCGGCGTCGCGCTGGGCGGCGTAGTTGCGCGCCCTAGTGAACGCCTCGCGCAGGGTCGCCGCGACACCGAGCCGGGTCGCCGGGGTCTTGTCCTTCTCGCCGTAGACGCGCTTCGGGTTCTCGCCCAGCGCGCTCTTCACGCTGACGTCCTCGGCGAAGACCATGTCGACCACCGTGCGGCCCCACGTCTTCACGCCGACCGTCTGGCCGCCGATCGGGTTACCGGACCCGGGCTTGATCACCACGCTGGTGACGCCGCCCGCCAGCGCGTCGTCGAACCCGACCTCGTACGGGTCGATGCCGTCCAGAGCCCGGAAGCGGGCGCCGTTCGGGTCGGTCATCTCGTTGACGTCGTTGCCGGACCAGCCCTCGCCCTCCTCGTGGACGCCGAGGTGCGCGTGCGCGTCGATGAAGCCCGGAAGCACCCACGAGCCGGACGCGTCCACGAGTTCGGCGCCGTCGGGCACGTCGACCTCAGCCTGCGTGCCCACGGCGACGATCTTGCCGTCCTCGACCAGTACGGTCCCGCCGTCGATCGGTTGCCCGTCGACGGGAACCACGTATCCGCCAATGATCGCAGTCGTCATAGTTCGTTACGCTAACGAATGTCGACGAGGATGCCCCACGACGCTCCCCACGACGCGCCGGGTTCCAACTCGATGAGGTCGGTTTTCGAGTTGAGCGCGTCGGCCGGACACGTCATCGGCTCGATCGCGATCGCCCGTCCCCGGCCGGGGAAGTCCGACGGCGTGAAGACCTGCACCCACCCGAAATCGGGGTCGGCCCACAGGTCCACCGTCGTGTCGTGGTGCGACAGCAGGTGGTGGTACCGGCCGTCGTCGTAGGCCGCGAGCCCGCCGAACGCGGTGTCGAGGTCCAGTCCACCGACGATACGGCCCTCGCGCAGGTCGTAGTCGGTGCCCTCGACGTCGATCTCGTCGCCGAAGGGCAGCTGCTCGTCGGCGACGTACGGGCGCACGCGCGACGCCGCGAGCGTGAGCGTCAGTTCGTCGGTGGGCACGTCACCGATGCGCAGGTACGGATGCGTGCCGACGCCGAAGCCGATCGGCTTGTCGCCCTCGTTGCGCACCTCGTGGGTGACCGTGATCCCGCGCGGGGCGAGGTCGTAGGTGATCTCGGCGTGCAGCGGCACCGGCCAGCCCTGTTCGGCGCCGACCTCGACGGCGAGCCGGATGAACCACTCGCCGTGTTCCAGCAGCTCCCACTCCTTGTCGCGCACGAGCCCGTGGATGGCGTTGCCGCGGGCCTCCTCGGTGACCGCGAGCTCCTGCGGTTCGCCGTCGAAGGTCCAGCGCGCGCCCTTCGTGCGGTTCGGCCACGGCAGCAGCACCTGCCCGGCCGCCTTCGGGGGCTGCTCCTCGGCCGCGAACGTCTCCAGGTACGGCACATTGTTGATCTCGAACGCCCGCAGGCCCGCTCCGATCTCGGTGACCACGGCACGGGCGTTGCCCCTGGTCAGTTCGAACTGTTCCCCCGTCGGATTCGCCATGCCGGAGACGATACCGAGCGTCCCGGAACTGCGAACACGCGTGCGTGACTGGCGGACACGAGCCCCTGTGCACCGTGTCCGCGCCGCACGCACGGGTGTTTGCGCTTCCGGGACGGGCGTCAGCTCGGCTTCGCCTCGGTGGGTGCGCGATACCGCCAGAACGCCGGCAGCAGCGCCACCGCCACCACGACGCCGATCACCACGAGCACACCGCCGCCCGCCGTCGCCGCGCTGGTGCCCACGGCCGCGGCGGCCCAGCCGTGCGTCATGTCGGCGAGCCTCGGCCCGCCGGCCACCACCACGGTGAACGTCCCCTGCATCCGGCCGCGCATCTCGTCGGTGGTCGCCTGCTGGAGGATCGCCTGCCGGAAGATCGCGCTGACCATGTCGGCGACACCGCCGAGCGCGAGGAAGAACACCGCGAGCCACAGCGACTGCGCCAACCCGAACCCGACCATCGCGAGGCCCCACACCCCGATCGACACCGCGACCGCGACCCCGTGCCGACCGATGCGGTGTGCCCAACCGGACATGAGCCCGAGCAGCAACGCACCGAGCGGGATGCCGGCGTACAGCCAGCCGAGCGCCGTGCCTCCGCCCGGCGGATCGCCGAACGTGCGCTCGGCCATCTCGGGGAACAACGCCCTCGGCATCCCCGCCACCATCGCCACGACGTCCACCACGAACGACGCGAGGAGCACCTTCTGCGTCGCGAGGTAGCGGAAGCCCTGGAGCACGTCGCGCAGCCCGGCGGCCCGGATCTTGCCCGACAACGGCGGCAGCGGCGGCAGCTTCCACACCGCCCACAGCACGGCCACCAACGCCAGGGTGTCGACGAGGTACAGCGTCGACAGCCCGACCACCGGCAGCAACGCCCCGGCCAGCATGGGCCCGAACACGGCGCCGAACGTGGCCATCGTGCCGGTCAGCGCGGCGGCGGACGGCAGCAGGTGCTCGGGCACCACGCGGGCGACCACGGCCTGCCGCGTGGGCATGTTGATCGCGAAGAACGCCTGGTTGACGCTCAGCAGCGCGAGCACCACCCACACCGAGTCGAGCCCCACGAACGCCTGCGCCCACAGCAGCAGGGCCGCCAGCGCGATGCCGATGTTGGAGACGAGCAGCAGCACCCGCCGGTCGACCGTGTCGGCGATCGCCCCGCCCCACAGCCCGAACACCAGCAGCGGGACGAGCCCGAACAGCCCGGTGAGCCCGACGTAGGCGGACGAGCCGGTGATGTCGTAGATCTGCTTGGGCACGGCGACGGCCGTGAGCTGGCTGCCGAGCGCCGTGACGATCGAGCTCACCCACAGCCGCCGGAACGCGGGGATGCGCAGCGGCCGCCGGTCGGCGACGACCGCACCCACGGCGCCCACGATCCTGCGGAGCCGTCCCGTGGCCGGTGGTGGCGTTTCGGAGGGGTCTGTGGAGGTCTGCTCGGTCACGTGGGAGGAGCTTAGCCGAGCTAACGACCTGGGTCCGGCGGGTGAGACCCCGCGCACGCGGGCTCAGGGAGCGACGCGGCGCACCGTCCACCCGTCGTCGGTGCAGACGAACCGCAGCCGGTCGTGCATGCGGTCCTGCCTGCCCTGCCAGAACTCGACGACGTCCGGGCGAATCCGCCAACCACCCCAGTGCGGCGGCACCGGGATCTTCTCGACGTCGCGGAAGCGGCGTTCGATGGCACTCAGCGCGGTGTCGAGGTCGCGCCTGCCGTCGACGAACTTCGACTGCGGCGACGCCCAGGCGCCGAGTTGCGACCCGCGCGGCCTGGAGGCCCAGTACGCGGCCGTCTCCGCGACGTCGACCTTCTCGACCTCACCGCGCACGTGGACCTGCCGCTGCAGCGGATACCAGGGGAAGGTCGCGGACGCGTACCGCGTCACGGTCAGGTCGTGGCTCTTCGCGGACGTGTAGTTGGTGTAGAAGACGATGCCCCGCTCGTCGAGCCCCTTGCACAGCACGGTGCGGGACGACGGGAAGCCGTGGGCGTCGGCGGTGGCGAGCACCATCGCGTTCGGTTCCGGGAGGCTCTGCGCGATCGCCTCGTCGAGCCAGGCCTGGAGCTGTTCGTGCCAGGTCGGGGCGAGGTCCGCCTCGTCCAGCGAGCCCGCGTTGTAGGCGACCCGCATGGCGGGCAGTCGTACGGCCACGTCGACACTTCCGGCGTCGTCCACACCGCCGACAGCGCCGTCTCCGGATTCGGTCATGGCAACCTCCCGCGCCCCTGGGTATCCCCGACTTGTGGCCGACGGTAAATGGTCTGGCGGGCGGGCGAAAGTACGCGGAAGGTGATGGGTCCCACTTCGGTAGGCCAACGCTTTTCTGAATCGTTCTCGGAATCGTGACCGAAACCACCGCGCTTTTCATTGCTACCTACTGGTAATGGCGGCAGAGTCACTTTCGACGCGCGACGAGGCGCGTGATCGTGCCTCCCGCGCTCGAAGACGGCCAACGGCGATTCGCACGAAAGGTCTACTGCCATGACATCCACCACGAGCGGGCAGGCAACAGCGAGCGCGGCGCAGGCCACCGAGCCGGACGACGGTTTTCGTCCCGGTTTGGAGGGCGTCGTCGCGTTTCGGACGGAGATCGCCGAACCCGACCGCGACGGAGGCGCGCTGCGCTATCGCGGCGTCGACATCGAGGAGCTGGCCGGCAACGTCGGCTTCGGCGACGTCTGGGGCCTGCTGGTCGACGGACATTTCGAAAACGGACTTTCACCTGACGAACCTTTTCCGATTCCCGTACGCAGCGGCGACGTGCGCGCCGACGTCCAGTCGGCACTGCCCGCGCTCGCGCCCCGGTGGGGGCTGGGCCCGCTGCTCGACATCTCCGAGGCCGAGGCCCGCGAGCAGGTCGGCCGCGTGTCCGCCACGGCGTTGTCGTTCATCGCCCAGTCCGCGCGCGGCATCGCCGCACCGGCGGTACCGGAGTCCCGCGTCGACGAGGCCCGGGGCATCACCGAGCGGTTCCTCGTGCGCTGGCGGGGCGAGCCCGACCCGGCACACGTGAAGGCGCTCGACGCCTACTGGGTCTCGGCCGCCGAGCACGGGCTCAACGCCTCCACGTTCACGGCCCGGGTGATCGCCTCCACGGGCGCGGACGTCGCCGCCGCGATCTCGGGCGCGATCGGAGCCATGTCCGGCCCGCTCCACGGAGGCGCACCCGCCCGCGTCCTGCCGATGATCGAGGAGGTCGAGCGCACCGGCGACGCGCGCGCCGTCGTCAAGGACATCCTCGACCGCGGCGAACGTCTGATGGGCTTCGGCCACCGCGTGTACCGCGCCGAGGACCCGCGCGCGAGGGTGCTCCGGCGCACGTGCCGCGAACTCGACGCCAAGCGCTACGAGGTCGCCTCGCAGCTGGAACAGGCCGCGCTCGCCGAACTGCGCGAACGGCGTCCCGACCGGGCCATCGAGACGAACGTCGAGTTCTGGGCCGCGGTGATCCTCGACTTCGCCGAGGTGCCGCCCGCCATGATGCCCGCCATGTTCACCGCGGCCCGCACCGCGGGATGGGCCGCGCACGTGCTCGAACAGAAGCGCACCGGACGGCTCGTGCGGCCCTCCGCGACCTACATCGGCCCCGGACCGCGGGCCCCGCACGAGGTCCGGGGCTGGGAGCGCCTCGCGAACGACGCCTGACGCGTCGTCACCGGCGGCGCAGGGCCGCGCGCACGAGTCCCGGAGTCCACCGGGCGGCCAGGCGCGCGGCCTTCGCCTCCACGGTGGGCGTCACGACCGGCAGATCCTCCTCCACGGCCCGCAGCACGTCCCTCGCCACGAGTTCCGGGCGGGCTTTGCGGGCGGTGTAGAACCGCTGTGCCCGCTGCCGCCTGCGCTCCTGCTCCGACTCGTCGGTGCCGGCGAACCGGGTGGCGCCCACGATGCCGGTGTCCACGAATCCGGGGCACACGGCACTCACCCCCACGTCGGTCGCCGCGAGCTCGGCCCGCAGCGACTCCGACAGCATCAGCACCGCGGCCTTCACCGTGGAGTACGCGGGCAGCATGGGGTTGGGCAGGTACGCCGCCATCGACGCGACGTTGACCAGGTGGCCGCCCTCGCCCCGCTCGACCATGTGCGGCGCGAACAGCCGGCATCCGTGGAGGACGCCCCAGAAGTTGACGTCCACCAGCCGTCGCCACTCGTCCTCGGTGGTGTCGAGTACGCGCCCCGCCAGGCCGATGCCCGCGTTGTTCACGACGACGTCGGGGACGCCGCAGTCGCGCACGACCTCCTCGACGAAACGTTCCATCGCCCCGGCGTCGGCCACGTCCACGTGGTGCGTCACCACCGTCACCCCGGCGTCCCGCACCGCGCGAGCCGTCTCGGCGAGCGCCGACGCGTCGATGTCGGCGAGCACCAGGTCGGCGCCTTCCCGCGCGAAGGCCAGCGCGGTCGCGCGTCCGATGCCGTTCGCCCCGCCGGTGACGACGACGAGCCGACCGTCGAACCGTCCCACGCGCAGCGTCCCCCGGCGAGCCCGCTTGAGGGCCCGCGTCTCGGCCGCGCCCTCCACATAGGCGGCGAACTCGGCGGCCGCCGAGGCGACCCGGGCCGGATCGGCCCGCACGACCCAGTGACTGCCCGGGATGCGCCGCACCCGGAGGTTCGGGACCCAACTCTCCAGTTCGGTCTGCAGCGGCACCCCGACGAACGGATCGGCGCGGGGCGCGAGAACCTGCACGGGCACGGTCACCGGCCGGGGGCGCGCCCGGTCGCGCGCCTGCCCGCCGCGCATGTTCGCCCGGTAGAGGTCGAGACCGGCCACGGCGTCCGCCGTCACCGGCGCGGGCTCCGCGGGTTCCCGACGGCGGACCAGCGCCGTCGCGACACCGGTGCGCCAGGCGAGCTCGGGCAGCACGGGAGTCCGGAAGAAGCCGATGTAGCTCGACCGCACCAGCTGGGACGACACCGCCGCGGCGCTGCGGGGACGCAGCCAGCCTGCGCGCAGCCAGCGGAACGCGTGCGCGAGCGACGGCCCGGAGATCGACGTGAACGAGGCCACCCGCCCGTCGAGCCACGGCCCCTCCAGCGCGTGCCAGGCCTGGATGGATCCCCAGTCGTGGCCGAGCAGGTGCACGGGACGCCCGGGCGAGACCGCGTCGACGACCTCGCGCAGGTCCTCGGCGAGTCGATCGAGGTGGTAGGCGTCGCGGTCGCGCGGCCGGTCGGAGGAGCCCGCGCCACGCACGTCGTAGGTGATTACGCGCCACCCGTCGGGCCACTCGGCCAGGACGCCGTCCCACAGCCTCGCGTTGTCGGGATAGCCGTGCACGCACACCAGCGTCGGGGCCTGTTCGGGGCCACGCACCCGCACTGACAGCTCGACGCCGTCGCTGGTCGTCACCGTCGTTCGCATCGCCTCATGCTAAGGCGAACGTTCGTTACACGAACTATTGACGCCAGGCGCACCCGCTGTAACACTGTGTGATCCCGATAACAGAGCGGAAGTTCAATTCCACTCTGCGGAAGGGCTACCTGAACCACCAATGAAGGCGGGGCGGGCGACACGATGGGCATGGACAACCTGGCAGTGTTGAGTCTGATCGCGTTGGTTCCCATCGCGGTCATCGGCTTCCTTCTCGTCGGCCTACGCTGGCCCGCCAAGTACGCGATGCCGATCGGCTTCGCCGTCGTCGTGGGCATCGCCGCGTTCGTGTGGGGCGTCGAACCGGTCGTCATCGCGGCGTCGAGCATCGAAGGCCTCATCCTCGCGGTCGGCCTGCTCTACATCGTCTTCGGCGCGTTGCTGCTGCTCGGCACGCTCTCCGGCAGCGGCGCGCTCGCCACCATCCGCGCCACGTTCACCGACATCAGTCCCGACCGGCGCGTGCAGGCCGTGATCATCGGCTGGCTGTTCGGCAGCTTCATCGAGGGCGCGTCGGGGTTCGGCACCCCGGCCGCCGTCGTCGCCCCGCTGCTGCTAGCGCTCGGATTCCCCGCGATGGCGGCGGTGATGGTCGGCCTGATCATCCAGAGCACGCCGGTGACGTTCGGCGCCGTGGGCACTCCGGTCCTCGTCGGGGTCACCGACGGGCTCGCGGGCAGCGGAGCCGTCGAGGAGCGGGCCTCGCTGCTCGGTCTGCCCATGCCGGACTACATCGCGAGCATCGCGCTCGACGCCGCCGTCATGCACGCGATCGTCGGCACGCTCGTCCCCCTCTTCCTGGTGTGTCTGCTGACCGGCTTCTTCGGCACCGACGACCGGCCCCGCCTCGCGCGGTTCGCCGACGGACTCGGAGTGTGGAAGTTCGCGCTCTTCTCGGCGCTGGCGATGACGGTGCCCTACGTGGCGGTCGCGGCCGTGCTGGGGCCGGAGTTCCCGGCCCTGCTCGGCGGCCTGATCGGTCTGGGCATCGTGGTCACCGCCGCGCGTCGCGGGCTGTTCCTGCCGCAGCGGCAGTGGGACTTCGGCCCCCGCGAGAACTGGCAACCCGGCTGGACCGGCACGGTGACACCCGACGCCGACGTCGCCGGACGCCGGATGCACCCGCTGCGGGCCTGGGCGCCGTACCTGCTCGTGGCGGCGTTGCTGGTGCTCACGCGCACCCTGACCCCGCTGACCGACTTCCTCACCGGTCTGTCCCTGGACTTCGACTCCATCCTCGGCACCGAGATCGGCGAGAGCCTGCAGCCGTTCTACCTGCCCGGGTTCATCTTCATCGTGGCCAGCGTGTCCGCCTACGCGCTGCACCGCATGAACCGCGCGCAGATCGCCGCATCGTGGCAGGTGGCGGGCAGACAACTCGCCGGAACCGCGGTCGCGCTGCTGTTCGCGCTGCCGCTCGTCCGGGTGTTCATCAACTCCGGCGAGAACTCCACCGGGTACGAGAGCATGCCGTTGATGCTGGCCGACGGCGCCGCCTCGGCCGTCGGCGACGCGTGGCCGGTGTTCGCCCCGTGGATCGGCGCGCTCGGCGCGTTCGTGGCGGGCAGCAACACCGTGAGCAACCTAATGTTCTCGCTGTTCCAGTTCTCCACGGCCGAGCAGATCGGAGTGGCGCCGGAGACCGTCGTCGCGGGTCAGGCCGTCGGAGGGGCGGCGGGCAACATGATCACGGTGCACAACGTCGTGGCGGCGTCGGCGACCGTCGGCCTGCTCGGGCGCGAGGGAGAGACGATCCGCAAGACGATCATCCCGATGATCTACTACTGCCTCTTCGCGGGGGCGCTGGCGTTCGTGTTCACCAACGGGCTGGGACTCAACCTCGGAACGGTGCTGCTCGTCGTCCTCCTGGCCGCCGTCGGCCTCGTGATCCACCGGTTGCAGCGCAGCCGGACGGCGCCGAGTGGGCAGCACGCGGCAGAATAGCCGCCATGCTGCTGCCCACCACCGAATTCGCCCTGCTCCGCCGAGTGGCCACCGAACAGGCGTCGGGCCGCGCACCGTCCCTCGTGGCGGGACTGGTGCGGCACGGCGAGCTCGTCTGGTCGGCGGCGCGCGGGAAGGTCGACGACGCCGCGCCGGACACCCTGACGCAGTACCGGATCGGCTCGATCACCAAGTCGATCGTCGCGGCCGTCGTCCTGCGGCTCCGCGACGAGGGCCGGCTCGACCTGAACGACCCGCTCGACAGGCACGTGCCGGGGACGCACTTCGGCTCGACGACCGTCGCGCAGCTGCTCTCGCACAGCGGCGGACTCACCTCCGAGTCGCCGGGCGGCTGGTGGGAACGCACACCGGGCGGCAGCTGGGACGAGCTCAACGCGAGCCTCGGCCCGGACGAGGTCAAGCACCGCGCCGGACGCCGGTTCCACTACTCCAACGTCGGCTACGGCGTGCTCGGCGAACTGGTGGCCCGGCTGCGGGGCGGCCCGTGGCTCGACGCCGTCCGCAGCGAGATCCTCCAGCCGCTCGGGATGTCCCACACCACGGCGCGGCCGAGCGGACGACACGCCACCGGATACGCCGTCCACCCGTTCGCCGACGTCGTCCTGCCCGAACCCGAGCACGACGCGGGTGCGATGGCGCCCGCCGGGCAGCTCTGGTCGTGCGTCGACGACCTCGCCCGGTGGACCGCGTTCGTCGGCGGCGACACCGGCGAGGTCCTCCACCCGGACACCGTCGCGGAGATGCGCGAAGCGGCGGTGATCGACGACAGCGGCCCGTGGAACTCCGGGTACGGCCTGGGCTTTCAGCTCGTGCAGGTGAACGGCAAGCGCCTCGCGGGCCACACCGGGTCGATGCCGGGCTTCCTCGCCTGCACGATGATCGATCCGGCGACGAGCACGGGAGCCGTCGCGTTCGCCAACACGACCTCGGGCGTCGGCATCCTCTCGCTGACGGCCGACCTCATCGCGACCGCCGACGACCACGAACCGGTGTTGCCCGCCGAGTGGCAGCCCGCGGCCGTCGACACCTCGCTGCTCGAACTCACCGGCCTGTGGCACTGGGGTCCGTCGCCGTACCACCTGAGGGTGCTGCCGAACGGCTGGCTCGACCTGAGTCCTGCGGTGGGCGGTGGTCGCGCGTCCCGGTTCCGGCCGCTCGGCGACGACCGCTGGCTCGGTCTCGACGGCTACTACTCCGGCGAGACCCTCACCGTGGGGCGCGACGCCGACGGCCGCCCGCACCACCTCGACCTCGCCACGTTCGTCTTCACCCGCACGCCGTACGACCCGAGCGCACCCGTCCCCGGCGGCGTCGACGAACGGGGCTGGCAGCCGAACGATCCGACCACGTCCGAGGCGTGAGACGGGTTGTTCACCGATCGGACGACGCGTGGAAGACTGGAGACATGACCGAAACCGTTGACCTGACCCTGCCCGCGGACCTCAAGCCATCCGACGGCCGGTTCGGGTGCGGGCCCTCCAAGGTGCGCCCCGAACAGCTGGCCAACCTCGCCAAGGAGGGGGCGCAGGTCCTCGGGACGTCCCACCGGCAGAAGCCGGTCAAGTCCCTCGTCGGCCGGGTCCGGTCCGGGCTCGCCGAGCTGTTCGGGCTGCCCGACGGCTACGAGGTCGTGCTCGGCAACGGCGGCACCACGGCGTTCTGGGACGCGGCGGCGTTCGGGCTCGTGCGGGAACGGGCCCAGCACTTCACCTACGGCGAGTTCTCGTCGAAGTTCGCCAAGGTCACCGACAAGGCGCCGTTCCTCGGCGACTCGATCATCGTCGAGGGCGAGCCCGGCAGCGCTCCCCGGATCGCCTACGAGCAGGGCGCCGACGTGGTGGCGTGGGCGCACAACGAGACCTCCACCGGTGTCGCGGTCCCCGTGGTCCGGCCCGAGGGCAGCGACGGCGCGCTCGTCGCCATCGACGCGACCTCCGGTGCGGGCGGCCTTCCCGTGAACGCCGCCGACTTCGACGTCTACTACTTCGCGCCCCAGAAGTCCTTCGCCTCCGACGGCGGGCTGTGGGTCGCCCTGATGTCGCCCGCGGCCGTCGAGCGCGTCAACGAGATCGGTGCGAGCGACCGCTGGGTTCCCGACTTCCTGTCGCTGCCCACGGCACTCGACAACTCGCGCAAGGACCAGACGTACAACACCCCGGCGGTGGCGACCCTGTTCCTGCTCGCCGACCAGATCGAGTGGATGCTCGCGAACGGCGGCCTGGAGTGGACCACCGCGCGCACGCGCGAGTCGTCGAACCGGCTCTACGAGTGGGCGGAGAAGACCCCGTACACCACGCCGTTCGTCAGCGACCCCGCGCTGCGCTCGCAGGTGGTCGGCACCATCGACTTCGACGACTCCGTCGACGCCGCGGCGGTGGCGAAGACCCTGCGCGCGAACGGCGTCGTCGACGTGGAGCCGTACCGCAAGCTCGGCCGCAACCAGCTGCGGGTCGGCATGTTCCCCGCGATCGAGCCCGACGACGTCACGGCCCTGACCCGGTGCGTCGAGTGGGTCGTGGAGCGGCTCACGAAGTCGTGACGGTCGGATTCGTTCCTCACGAAAACGGGTAGCCGGGCGCGTCGGAACTGGCATTGTGTGGGCCGTAGCGAACAGATCGACGGCGGATGCACAGGGAGTTCGGCGCGCCTCACTCGTCAAGGCGACTCGCCGTTCTACCGTGGACCCCCACACAGGTGAAGTCTTTCGGAGGCGGGGACATGCGAACGCTACGAGTGGTCGGGTTGCACGAGGACGGCAAGTCCATCGTGTGCGAAGACCCGGAGCGGCGCGAGCGGTTCCTCCTGCCCGCGGACGAACGCCTGCGTGCCGCGGCGCGCGGTGACGTCGCCCGACTCGGCCAGCTCGAGATCGAGCAGGAGAGCACGATGCGTCCGCGCGAGATCCAGGCCCGCATCCGAGCCGGCGGCTCGGTGGCCGAGGTCGCGGAGGCAGCGGGGATGTCGGTCGCCCGGGTCGAACGCTTCGCGTACCCGGTGCTGGCGGAACGCGCCCGCACCGCGGAGCTCGCCCAGCGCGCGCACCCCGCGCGTGAGGACGGCCCCGACGTGCGCACCCTCGGCGAGATCGTCGCCCACTCCTTCGCGCTGCGCGGGCAGGACTACACGCAGGCGACCTGGGACGCGTGGCGTTCCGACGAGGGCAAGTGGATCGTCGGTCTCGCGTGGACGGCAGGCCGTTCGGACAACCGGGCACGCTGGGCCTTCTCCCCCGGCGCCCACGGCGGCACCGTGACGGCGTTGGACGAGCTGGCCGAGACGCTGCTCGACCCCGACGCGTACCGGGTGCCGAGGGCGGTGGGCCAGACAGCCGAGCCCCGGCTCACCGACGTGGCCACCCGCGACGGAGCCAGGGTGATCGAAGCACCGATCCCCACACCGGCCGAACGCGACACGGACGAGCCTTCCCCCGCACGCCAGGCGGCGGGCGACTCGCTCGTGCCCGAGCAGTCGGCCAACGCGGTCCGCGGCAAGAAGAACCACCCGACCGTGCCCGCGTGGGAAGACGTCCTGCTGGGCGTGCGCAGCCAACGCGGCTGACCGGCATTACCGCGACCGCACACCGCTCGCACTACGGACAGAAGACGGGCCCCCACCGACTTTCCGGTGGGGGCCCGTCTGTCGTCACTCAGGAGTTCTTGGCGCTCGCCCACTTCACCTTGGGCATCAGGTTCTCCAGGTTCACGCGGTGCTTGTTCTGCTCCACGATCGGGAAGAGCGATTCGAGCAGCGTGTCGGAGAGCAGGTGCGGCTTCAGCCCCAGGTCGACCAGCCCGGTGTGCTTCACGTTGTAGTAGTGCTCCTCGAGCTCCCAACGCGGGTTCTCGAGGTAGTCGATCTCGACCGAACCCGGATAGGTCTCGGCCACCAGCTCCGCGACCTGCTTGACCGAGAAGCTCTCGGTCATCTGGTTGAACACGCGGAACTCGCCACGCTCGGCCGGGTTCTCCACGGCGAGGCGCAGGCACTCGACCGTGTCGCGGATGTCCAGCATGCCGCGGGTCTGCCCGCCCTTGCCGTACACGGTGAGCGGCTGGCCCAGCGCGGCCTGGATGATGAAGCGGTTCAGCACCGTGCCGAACACGGCGTCGTAGTCGAAGCGCGTGGCCAGGCGCGGGTCGCGGGCGGTCTGGTCCGTCTGCTGCCCGTACACGACACCCTGGTTCAGATCCGTCGCGCGCATGCCCCAGATCCGGCAGCCGAACTCGATGTTGTGCGAGTCGTGCACCTTCGTGAGGTGGTAGAACGAGCCCGGCTTCTTCGGATACAGCACCCGGTCCTGACGACCGTTGTGCTCGATCTCGATCCAGCCTTCCTCGATGTCGATGTTGGGCGTGCCGTACTCGCCCATGGTGCCGAGCTTCACCAGGTGGATCTCCGGGTTGATCTCGGCGATCGCGTACATGACGTTGAGGTTGCCGATCACGTTGTTGTGCTGCGTGTAGACGGCGTGCTCGCGGTCGATCATCGAGTACGGTGCGGCCCGCTGCTCGGCGAAGTGGATGATCGCGTCCGGCGCGTACTCCCGCACGACCTGGTACAGGAAGTCCGCGTCGAGCAGGTCACCGATGTACGCGGGGATCTCCTTGCCGGAGACCTCCTTCCACGCCGCCACACGTGTGTCGAGGTCCTCGATCGGGACCAGACTCTGGGAGCCGAGCTCCTCGTCGTACTTCCTGCGGGCATAATTGTCGACGACGGCGACGTCGTGCCCACAATCCGAAAGGTGGAGGGCTGTCGGCCACCCCAGGTATCCGTCACCACCGAGAACGAGGACTCGCACGACTCGACTGCCTCCAGATCGTTACTTCGCAGTGCACCGAGCTCAACCTCGCCCTGGTGCACTTCTCCCACCTGCTAGCTCTACCGTGTACCACTCGAGCCCACGGATCAACCCGCACGGAGAATACGGACGTTCCGCGGCCACCCGAATGGCGGGTATGCACAATGGATAGGTGAGCACCGCTACCACGGCAGCCGAGGAGCCCTCCATGGCATCGGGCCGCCGACCCCGTCTGCTGGTCCGCCTGTTCCGGGCCGCGACGAGTTCCGCACTGGCCACCGGCATCAGCCAGGTCAGCCTCATCGGACTGTTGTGGTGGGGGGCCACGCCCATGGTCGCCAGCGCGGTGGCGTTCGTCGCCGGAGCGATCCCGAACTACTTCCTCGCGCGGCGCTGGGCGTGGGGCCGGCGCGGCACGCCGACCGTCACCGGGGAACTCCTGCCCTACCTTCTGGTGATCGGCCTCGCCGGCCTGGCGTCGGTGGGTCTGACCACCCTGGCCGGTCGGCTCACCGAACCGCTCGACCTTTCCGGCTTCGTGCGGATCGTGGTACTCGACGCGGTCTTCCTCACCGGCTACGCGATCGTCTTCGTCATGAAGTTCGCACTGCTCGACCGGCTCGTTTTCCACCGCGAAGAACGTACTCGCGGATCCAAGTCCCCAACATGACGCGCGCGTAGTTGGCGCCGTACTTGATGCTGCGGCCCTTCTTGCTGCTGCCGTTGTTGCGCAACCGCATCGTCATCGGCACCTCCAGCACCCGCGCGCCGCGGGCCATGACGCCGAGCAGCAACTCCGACGACTGGTACTGCGGTTCCCGCAGAGTGACCGACGTGGCGAGTTCGGCCCTCATGGCACGGAAACCGAACGACGTGTCGGTGACCTTCTGCAGCGTCAGCACGGTCGCGATCCACGAGAACACGCGCACACCCAGCCAGCGGATCGCACTGTCGTGCTGGTAGCTGCCGAGCCTGCGGGACCCGGTGACGAAGTCGGCCGTGTCGTCCAGCAGCGGCTTCACGAGCATCGGCATCTCGTTGTTGTCGTACTGGCCGTCGGCGTCGGTGGTGACGATGTAGCGCGCCCCGCACTCGGACGCGAGGTGGTAGCCGAGCCGCAGCGCCGCGCCCTGACCACGGTTACGCGGGGCCACGCACACGTACGCGCCCGCCTCGTGCGCCACCTCGGCGGTATTGTCGGTCGCGCCGTCGACCACGACGAGCGTGGACACCGGCAGGTCGCCGCAGTGGGTGGGCATGCCCCTCAGCACCGCGCCGATGCCCTTGGCCTCGTTGTAGGCGGCGATCACCACCACCAGCGGCGTCAGCGGGCTGTTGCCGTAGCGCTGCCGGAAGTCGGCCACCGCCTCGGCGTCGACGTCGTCGGGGTAGTCGTCCAACGTGGTCCTCCGTGTTCCTGCCGCCGCGCCGGACGGCTCCTTGCGCGCCCCCAGCATCGCAGCGAGCCCGAGCGCGCCTCCGAGGGGGAGCAGCACCAGCGCGGGAAGTTGGTAGCGCCAGGAGAACTCGAACGACGCGGCTCCCAGCAGGATGATCAAACCACTTCCCGTGGCGAGGAATGCGGCCGACCTCAACCCGGACCGGCGGGCCCGGCCCACACCGGCCGCCGCGATCAGCCCGCATACCGCGAACGCCGCCAGCAACGGACCCCACGTGTAGCCGCCGCCGAGCTGGTAGGTGCGGAGGAACGCCGCCAGATCCTGGTTCGCGCGCGGCGGCACGCCGTCGTAGGCGTACGTCATCGCGTTGTACGCCTCCAGGCTGGAGTCGCCGATGTTGTAGTACGGATACGAGAGCTGGAACTGCCAGCGTTCCACCGGCACGTCGTTGTGGTGGGTCCGCTTGATCGGATCGAAGTTCTTCACGAAGTCGCGCAGGATCGACCCCACGAAGTCGACCGGCTGATTCAGCATCACTTCCTTGGCGAACTGGTTGGCCAGCTCCTCCTTGGACCGCGAGTCGGGCAACCCCTCGGCGGGCCAGTTCGGGTCGCCGTACACGAAGTGGGTGTAGTAGTCGATCCCGTGTCGTTCGTCGACCGGCTCGTCGGGGCAGAACAACTGCAGCCCCGCGTCGCCGGGAGGCAGTTCGGCGCAGTCGGCGATGCTGGCCGTGCGCCCGTAGAGCACGTTGCCGGTGGCTCCGGTCAGCCCCCAGTACCCGGCCTGCGAATAGAAGTACGCCGAGTACGGGAACAGCACCGCCAGGACACCGAGGACACCCGCGGCGGTCCGCACACCGATGCGCTTCCACCCCGCCCTGCTGCGCCAGGCCCCGCCCGCCAGGACGAGATAGCCGACCATCGGCACCACGAGCGTGAACCCGATCGTGCGGGTGACGACCGCGAGCCCGAGCAGAATCCCGGCTCCCCCGGCCCGCCACCACGTGGGCTCACCACGCCCGAGCAGCACCCACAGCATCCCCACGAGCAACGCCTGGAACCAGACCTCCGACATGAGGAGCGCTTCGATCTGCAGCTGGTAGGCGTCCAGCAGCACCGGCGCCGCGACGAGTGCGCCGATCCACCTCCGCGACGTGTGGCGCAGCGTCAACGCGTACAGCGACACCGCGAGCACCACACCCACCACGTGCTGCACGGCCTGCACGAACGCGAGTCCCCCGAAGGCGAACAGCACCTTCAGCACGACCGTGTACCCGAGCGGGTTCAGGTCGGTGGGCCGCAACGCGTCCAGGTTGTTGAGGTACCGGAAGCTGTCGATGTACAGCAGCGCAGGCTCGTACGCCAGCCACACCAGCACACGGAGCGTGATGCCACCGGCGAGCAGAACGAACAACAACCAGTGGCGGCGGAGGAAGCCGGTCACTCAGAACACTTTCTGCCTGTCGTTGTCGAGGAAGTACTGCCAGGTGGCGGCCAGGCCGTCACGCAGACTGAACGTCGGGCGGTACCCGATGGTCTCCGCGCTCCGCGCGATGTCGACGACGACCGCGGGCATCTCCCCGCCCGGCGCGGGCACGTGTTCCACCGGGATCGGCGCCCCGGTGACCTCGCGAACGGTGTCGATCAGCTCCAGCACCGACACCGACCGGCCCGCACCGACGATCGCCCTGCCGACGTGCTCGCTGTCCCACGCCGACTCGATCGCCCGCACCACGTCGTCGAGGAAGACGAGGTCACGCCGCTGCTGCCCGTCCCCGTAGACCTTCACCCCGCCGTCCGACAGAGCCGCCCGCATGAGCCGCGGCACGAAGCTGTCCTTGTGGCTCATCCCGGGGCCGTACACGTTGGTGAACCGCAGCGCGCACGCGGCCATGCCGTACGTGCCCGCGTACCCGGACAGCAGCATCTCGCAGGCCGCCTTCGTGGCGCCGTACGGCGTGAGCGGCTGCAGCGGCATGTCCTCGGTGATGGTGCTCGTGCCGACGTCGCCGACCACCGCGTTGGTGGAGGCGAGCACGAACCGGCGGACGCCGTGCATCCGCGCCAGTTCCAGCAGCTCGTGGGTGATGCCGACGTTCTCCGCGTAGGTCTTCGCGGGCATCTCCTTGGAGCGCAGCACGGAGGTGATGGCCGCCAGGTGGACGATCCCGTCGGTGCCCGGCACCACGGCGCGCTCCCGCACCGCCGGGTCGGCCAGGTCGCCTTGGATCGCGACGACTCCCTCGTCGTGCACGGCGGCCGGCTCGCGGTCCACGATCGTCACCCGAGCGCCACGGCGCCGGAAGGCCGCGACGACCGCTCGTCCGATGAAGCCGCAACCACCGGTGACCACGACGTGAGGCGAGTCTGCATTCGTGGCGGAAGACATGGAGTCAAAGTACCCGGTGCTCCGAGTGGTCCAACCCGTACCCGTGTCCGCGGTCCACGCACGTGTGTCCGCACTTCCCGTACGCGAGTTCGCAGATCACGGCCCCTCCTCCCCCGCACGGACGTCGCCGAGTGGCGGACACGCGTACGCCAGGCGCGGACACGGCGTCGTGGGGTGCGGACACGCGTACGCCAGTCGCGGACACGATGTCGGGGTGGCGGGTGGGGTCAGCCGAACGCGATGAACAGGACTCCGAACCACGACAGGATCGTGCCGGCGACGGCGCCGAGCACGACCCAGCGCACCACCGGTACCCGCCGTCCCAGCCACAGCGACGGGGCGAGCCCGCCGGTGACCACTGCGGCGGCGACGACGGCGACCCATCCGGCCGTCTCCGTCGCGAGGGCCGACGCGAGCGCGAGCATCGCCACGACGACGAACGCGGCGATGAAGGCCGCGACGGTCAGCCCGGTGCCCCACGGCGTCGGATCGACCGCCGCCGAACGTCGTGACCACGCCACCGCCGCCGTCGCCGGTCCCGCACCGGAGCGGGGCGGGTGGACGAGCGTCGTCGCGTCGGTCATCGGATCGCGGTACCGCACGGGTTCGTCGAGGATCGCCGCCACGCGGCGCGCGAGCTGCCCGCCCCGCCGCGACACGACCGCACGGCCC
>NZ_CM001466.1:2353163-2367917 GCF_000231055.2 Saccharomonospora azurea NA-128
GTCGAGTGCGTCGGCGAGCTCGGCGCCGACCAGCTCGTCGAGGCGGAGCGCGTCGGTGCCACCGGGGTGCTCGGGGTCGTCGGCGTCCCCGCGCCCTTCGGCGATCACGGTGACGGTGACTTCGCCGGCATCGTCGGCAGCGCCGGCGACGCGGACACTGCGGGCATCGGTGACCTCGCGGGACTCGCCGACGGCACCGGGGCTCGCGGCGTCCTCGGTGGACCCGGCGTCGGCGTTCCCGTCGGCGTGCCGCACCACGCCGACGATCACGACGTGGCCGTCACGGACCAACAGCTCGGCTTCATTCACACCCGTTCACCCGCGCTTCTTCTCGCACCTCACCTCGTCAGCTCGTAGAACGCAACAGCAGCCGCCGTGGCGACGTTGAGCGAGTCCACGCCGGACGCCATCGGGATGCGCACCGCCGTGTCGGCGGCGTCGAGGGCCGACTGCGACAGGCCGTGCCCCTCCGAGCCGAGCAGCAACGCGATCCGGCCGGTCCCGGCCGCGCACACGTCGCGCAACGCTACCGCGTCGGCGCGGGGAGTGAGAGCGGCCACGCGAAACCCTCGGCGCCGCAGGTCCGACAGCGAGTCGGGCCAGACGACGTCGGACGTGAAGGGCACCCGCAGCACGTGTCCCATCGACACCCGGACGCTCCGCCGGTACAGCGGGTCGGCGCACCCCGGCCCCACCAGGACCCCGTCGACGCCGAACGCGGCGGCGTTGCGGAACATCGCGCCGAGATTCTCGTGGTCGTTGACGCCCTCCAGGACGGCGAGCACGGTCGAGGAGTCGGCGACGTCGTCGAACGTCGGCGCGGGAGCCCGGTCCGCGACCGCCAGGACACCTCGGTTGAGGTGGAAACCCACGACGTCGGACATGGTCGACGCCGACGTGACGTAGACGGGCGCGTCGACGTCGGCGAGGCGGTCGCCGAGTTCGTCGAGCTTGCGCCGCACACCGAGCACCGCGCGCAGCGGATACGGCGACTCCAGCAGCCGTCGCACGACCGCGGCTCCCTCGGCGATGACCAACCCGCGCCCGCCGGGTCGATCGGGTCGGCGGTCGGCGGTCGTCAGGTCGCGGAAGTCGTCCAGGCGCGGGTCCGCCGCGTCGGCGATCTCGATCAGCTTCGCCACGCACCGGAGTGTCGCACTCCTCCTTCTCGACAGGAGTCGGTGCTCCGAATGCTGGGTAGCCCGGTCGTACGAACGGGCGTGATCGTGCGCAGAGTTAACCGGGGGTGACGGAGTGCACCGTTTTGGCCGCTAGTCGCGATCACGTGGGTGTGTCAACGTTGCCGCCTGGCAAGGGGTCAACGCCAAGGCGTTCGGGTGAGCCGAGGCCGGACAGAAGAAGGAAACGACATCCCATGGGCAAGGACGTGTCACCGGACGCCGTCACCCCGAGGGACAGGGGGCGCTACCGCCGCAAGGTGCAACGCTGCCTGGACACTCTGGCGCGCATGCTCTCCGACGGCAGTTTCACGTTCCCGCGCAAGCACATCGGACTCGAGGTCGAACTGAACCTCGTCGGCGAGGACATGCAGCCCTCGATGTCCAACACCGCCGTGCTGGCCGCACTCGACGACGACGCCTTCACCACGGAGCTGTCGCAGCACAACATCGAGCTCAACGTGCCTCCGTGCCCACTCGACGGCACCTCCGCGCTGGAGCTGGAGGCGATGCTCGACGGCTACCTCGACAAAGCGCACCGGAAGGCCGACGAGGCGGGCGCGCTCGTCGCGATGATCGGCGTGCTGCCCACCCTGCAGTCGGAGCACTTCGACCAGAAGTGGCTCACCAACAGCGCGCGCTACTCGCTGCTCAACGACGAGATCCTCGCCTCGCGCGGGGAGAAGCCGCTGTTGTCGCTGGAGGGCGTCGGCCTGCCCGACCGGACACCGGAGCGGCTGCGCTCGTTCGCGCAGTCGATCCTGCCGGAGGCGGCGTGCACGTCGGTGCAGCTGCATCTACAGGTGGCGCCGGAGGAGTTCGCCGCGCACTGGAACGCCGCCCAGTGCCTCGCGGGGGTGCAGGTGGCGCTCGGCGCCAACTCCCCGTTCCTGCTCGGCAAGGCGCTGTGGCACGAGACGCGCATTCCGCTGTTCCTGCAGGCGACCGACACGCGCCCCGAGGAGTTGAAGAACCAGGGTGTCCGGCCGCGGGTGTGGTTCGGCGAACGGTGGATCACGTCGATCTTCGACCTGTTCGAGGAGAACGTGCGCTACTTCCCCGGGCTGCTGCCGGAGACCGACGACCAGGATCCGATGGAGGCGCTGGAGTCGGGCGAGGTGCCGAGGCTGACGGAGCTGCGCCTGCACAACGGCACGGTGTGGCGCTGGAACCGCCCCGTGTACGACGTGGTGGACGGTCGCCCGCACCTGCGGGTGGAGAACCGCGTGCTGCCCGCGGGCCCGACCGTGGTCGACATGGTGGCCAACGCCGCGTTCTTCTACGGCGCTCAGCGGGCGCTCGCGGAACAGGAACGGCCAGTGTGGACACAGATGTCGTTCCAGGCCGCGGAGGAGAACCTCTACGCCGGAGCCCGCAACGGATTCGACGCCCATCTGTACTGGCCGGGCATCGGTTGGATCCCGCCGGACGAGCTCGCGTTGCGCGTGCTGCTGCCGCTGGCGCGGGAGGGCCTGCGCAGTTCCGACGTCGCCGACGAGGTCGCCGACCGCTATCTCGGAGTCATCGAGCAACGGTGTGTGAGGCAACGCACCGGCAGTGTCTGGCAGCGCGACACCGTGGTGCGGGCCGAGGAACGCGGTATGGACCGGGAGGCCGCACTGGCCCACATGATGGCCCGCTACCTGGAACTGTCGCGGTCCGGCGAGCCCGTGCACTCGTGGCCGGTCGACTGACGAGCACCTTTCGTGGATGTGTTGGTGGGCACACCGTCTTGACCTCTACCTAACTCCACTTTGCAAGGTCAACTTCGTCACGCCCCGGTTAGCCTGCCCCAGTAGTGGCTACTAGGTTGGGCATCGACGCAAAGGCTTCCGTTCGCGAGATACGAAGGAGGGCTTATGCCCACGTACGAGCTTCCCGACCTCGATTACGACTACGGTGCCCTCGAGCCGCACATCTCCGGCGAGATCAACGAGCTGCACCACAGCAAGCACCACCAGACCTACGTCAACGGTGCGAACCAGACGCTGGAGAAGCTGGCCGCCGCGCGGGAGGCGAACGACTTCTCCTCCATCGTCGGCCTGGAGACCACGCTGGCCTTCAACCTGGCCGGCCACGCCAACCACGTCGTGTGGTGGAAGATCCTCTCGCCCAACGGCGGCGACAAGCCGACCGGCGAGCTGGCCGCCGCGATCGACGAGGCGTTCGGCTCCTTCGACAAGTTCAAGGCGCAGTTCACCGCGGTCTGCACCACCATCCAGGGCAACGGCTGGGGTGCGCTGTCGTGGGACCCGATCGGCAAGACGCTGATCACGCAGCAGCTGCGGGACCACCACAACAACCTCATCCTGCCGACCACGCCGATCCTGCTGGTCGACGTGTGGGAGCACGCGTTCTACCTGCAGTACAAGAACGTGAAGCCCGACTACGTCAACGCCCTGTGGAACGTGTTCGACTGGGCGGAGATCGGCAGGCGCTTCGAGGACGCCCGCGCCGGCCGCAACGGCCTGCTGCTGGGCTGACCTGATCGGTCGACCCGCTGAGACGAACGAGGCCCCGCACCGACCGGTGCGGGGCCTCGTTTCGTTTCCCGAACTGACTGCCACTCCCACCACGAAGCGACGTGACTGAGGTTAGCCTAACCTCATCCTGCGGGCAAGGGCTGGGTGCCACCGATTCGTTCCCGTGCCCGCAGCGCCAGGTATCCACACACCAGCGCCGCCGCGAGCGCGACAGCGCCACCGATGTAGAACGGCGAGCGCCCCCCGAACGTCTCGGCCATCCACCCCGTCAGGGGCCCGCCGATCGGGTTGCCTCCCATCAACACGAGGACGTACAGGCCCATCACCCGGCCCCGCATCTGCGCGCTGACCGTCGTCTGCACCAGCGCGTTGGCCGTGGTGAGGAACGTGATCGTGGCGAAGCCCAACGGCACGAGCGCCAGCCCGAACGTCAGGTACGTGGGCATGAACGCGCCGATGAACTCCAGCGCCCCGAGCGCCGCGGCCGACATCAGGAGCAGCCGCAGGCTCGGCCCTCCCCGGCTGCCCCGACGTGCCGCGACGAGCGCGCCGGTGAACGTGCCGACCGCCAGGAGCGTGGAGAGCATCCCGTAGCCGTCGGCCTCGGTGCCGAAGACGTTGGCCGACACGATCGCCAACGACGTGAAGAACGTGATGCCGAACGTGCTCACGAAGAACACCAGCACCATCACGGTCATCAGGTCGGGCCTGCTGCGCACGTACCGCAGTCCCTCGCGCAGCTGCCCCTTGGCGCGGGCGACGGCGGGCGCGCGATACAGCTCGGTCGGGTTCATCAACGCCAGCCCCGCGATCACGGCGATCGTGCTCGCGGCGTTGGCGACGAACAACCAACCCGTGCCCACCAGCACGATCGCGAAACCCGCGATGGCGGGCCCCACGATGCGGGCCAGGTTGAAGATCGACGAGTTCAGCGCCACCGCGTTGGCGGCCTGGTCGCGGCCCACCATCTCGGAGACGAACGACTGCCGTGTGGGCACTTCCAGCGCCGACAGCGTGCCGAGCACGAACGCCAGCGTGTACACCTGCCAGAGCTGCGCGGTCCCGCTCAGCACCAGAAGACCCAGCGCGAGCGCCTGAACCGCGACGCCGGTCTGGATGCCGATGAGGAGCTTGCGCTTGTCGACGCGGTCGGCGAGCACACCCGCCCACAGCGACAACAGCACCGTCGGCATGAACTGCAACGCGACGGCGATACCCAGTGCCACGGGGTCGTAGCCACTGAGCTCGAACACCAGCCAGTCCTGGGCGATGCGCTGCATCCAGGTGCCGATGTTGGAGATGATCTGTCCGCCGAAGAACAGGCGGTAGTTGCGAACCTTGAGAGACGCGAACGTGCCCCGCGATCGTTCGTCGGCGGGGCGCGGCGGTGGGGGTGAATCGGGGATAGCGGGCTGTTTCCGTGTGGTCGCTTCGCTACCCGTGATAGTCACGCGGTGAAGTCGCCTCCTGTCAACGCATGACGGCGTCTAGCCGTGTCTTGCCATGCGATCGATGATTTCCGCTGCCTCGGAGAGCACATGGCGCTCCTCGTCGCTCAACTCGGCCAACCGCTGGTCCAGCCAGGCCTCCCGGCGGGAGATCGTCGCGAGCACGTAGTCGTGCCCCTCCTCGGTGAGCGTGACGATCGCCTGCCTGCCGTCGGTGGGATGCGGGCTGCGCACCACGAAGGACATCTCCTCCAGTGCGGCGATGACCCGCGTCATCGACGGCGGCTGCACCCCTTCCCGGGTGGCCAGCTGTCCCGGCGTCATCGGCCCGCATTTGTGCAGGGTCGACAAAGCCGAGATCTGCGTGAGCGACAGGTCGGTACTGGCTCGCTGTGCCCGCAGCCTGCGGTTCAGCCGAACGACGGCCAGCCTCAGGCGGCTCGCAAGCGATCGTTCGTCAGCAGTTTCCGACACATCCTTAGCATACCTCACGATTGGCCTTCCCTACCCGTTCAGCGGTGAGACGGCCGTCATGATCGCAGGCCGGTGGAAGGCCCTTCTCCGCGTGTGCCGGACACCAGCTCGGTGACGAGGTCGACCGCGGCCCGTCGAGCGGCCCGGTAGAGCTGGGAGCCCGTGCTGATGCGCTTCACCCCGAGGGCCGCCGACCTCGCCACCGGGAGCCCACCCGGATACCAGAGCACGTTCAGCGGCACCCCGACTCCGTCGACGAGCGCGGCGACCTCGACGGCCGTCAGCTCCCCGGGGACGAAGATCCCGTCCGCCCCGGCACGGCGGTACCGCGCGGCTCTCCGCAATGTCGCGTCGACCGTCCGGTCCGCTCCGACCCAGTAGGTGTCCACGCGCGCGTTGACGTACAGCCACGGCACGCGCTCCTTCACCGCCGCGACCTTCTCCGCATGCCGCCCCACGTCGGCGAGCCGGGTCGGATCGGCGCTGTCCTCCAGGTTGATGCCCACCGCGCCCAGGCCGGCCAGCAGCGCCGCCAGCTCGGCGACCTCGCCGGGGTCGTCACTGAACCCGTTCTCCACGTCCACGGTGAGCAGGCACGGCAGTCGAGCGAGCCGGCGAACGAGAGCCACCACGTGCTCCCGGGTTCGTCCCGTGCCGTCGGGCACGCCCACCGCCGACGCGATCCCGAAGCTGGTCGTGCCCAGCGCCCGGAACCCGGCCTCCACCAGTGCCGACGCCGACCCGACGTCCCACACGTTGGGCAGCAGCAGCGGCGCCGCACCGTGATGGAGCGCGTGGAATTCGTTCACCGGCCCTCCTCCCACAACCGCTCGACGGCCCCGCACGCGACGGCGACCGCGTGTCCCCTTCCGGGACACGCATGCACGCCCGCGCCGAACGGAAGGTCCGCAGCGGCGAGATCCACCAGCACCTCCACGCCGTCCCTGCCCACCCGACGAGTAGCCCTCACCGGCGGATCCGCACGCAGTACGTGAGCCACGACGTCCTCCGCCGACCCACGCCTGCCGCGAGCCGCCGCCCGACATCGGCTGACCAGCAGGGCCGTCGCCTCGCACGCCTGCACGAGCACACCGATCAACGCCGCCGCGCGCTCGTCCGCTCGGCCACCACACGCCGTCACCAGACGCCGCACAGCCTCGTCTGCTTCCTCCGACGCACCGGTATGCGGTTGGTAGTACTGCGCGACGGCCACGACGTCACCCGGATCCACCCGCAGGTCCAGCGCGGACGCCAGGACCTGGACCACCAACGTCGCCGGTTCGCCCTCCGCCTGCCGTGCGCGTTCGCGCAGCTCCTCCGGGTCGAGCTCACGGAGGATCGCGGCGACCGCGGCACGCCTGCGGCGATGGGCGGTTCCGGTACTGAAGCGCGCCACGGTCGCGCGCAACCACTCCAGTCCGACCGCCGTACCGCCCGGCACACGCGGCACCACGTAGCGACGGTCGCTCAGCAGCCGGGCCACCGTCCCCGGCTCGTTCACGATGTCCATGCCGGGAACGCTAGGCGCGGAACGGTTCGGTGCCCGCCGAAACGTCGCGGGGGCAGAATCGTGGAATGGCATACCACGCCGACCTGGCAGCGATGGCGTCGCTGCTGGCCGACCGTACGCGCGCCCGGTTCTGCGCGACACTGCTCGACGGTCGCGCGTGGACGGCCGGAGAACTCGCCGGCGACGCCGGGGTCTCCCCGGCCACCGCGAGCGAGCACCTGACACGGCTGGTGGAGGCCGGTCTGCTCGTCGAACGCAGGCAGGGGCGGCACCGCTACGTCCAACTCGCCGGGCCCCACGTGGCCGACCTGATCGAGAGCCTCGTCGCGCACGCCCGTCTCGCAGCGACTCCCCGTCGCCCACCGCGAGGTCTCCGCGCCGTCACCGCCTCGACCGCACTCGCGCGGGGCCGCACCTGCTACGACCACCTCGCCGGAACACTCGGTGTCGCGCTGACCGACGCGCTGGCCGCACGCGGGCTCATCGAGGTGACCCTCGGCTGTTCACTCACCGAGGAGGGCACCCTGTGGTTCGCCGACGCGCTGGGCGTCATGCCGACCGACCTGCGCCGCACAGGCAGGCCCGTGGCGAAAGCCTGCCTGGACTGGACGGAACGTCGCACCCACCTCGCGGGCGCGGCGGGAGCACACCTCTGCCGGTCGCTGCTGGCCCGCCGTTGGGTGAAGCGCATCGGTACCGGACGTGCCGTGCGGCTCACTCCCGAGGGCCGCCAGGCGCTGACGGCTCTGCTCGGGGTCGACCTCGACCCCGCCCGCTGACCAACCGACGTGTCGGCGTGTCCGCGCCCTGTGCACGCGTGTCCGCAGTCCGCGTACGGAACTCGGCCCTTCAGAGGCCCAGCGGGCGTACGGCAACTGCGGACACGCGTGCGTGAGTCGCGGACACGATGTCGGGGTCAGCCCAGGGCCTGGCGGATCGGCTCGATGGCGAAGTACACGACGAAGGCGGCCGAGGTGACCCACATGAGCGGGTGCACCTGACGCGCCTTGCCGGTGACCGACTGAATGAGCACGTAGCTGACGAAGCCCGCACCGATGCCGTTCGAGATGGAGTAGGTGAACGGCATGATGACGATCGTCAGGAACGCGGGCAGCGCCACCGCGAAGTCCCTGAAGTCGATCTCGGCGATCTGCCGGACCATCATCGCGCCCACGACCACCAGCGCCGCCGCGGCGGCCTCGATGGGCACCGCCTGGTACAGCGGGGTGAAGAACATGGCCGCGATGAACAGCAGCCCGGTGACGACGTTCGCGAGCCCCGTCCGCGCGCCCTCACCGATTCCGGCGGCCGACTCCACGAAGATCGTGTTGGAGCTCGCCGAGGCCGCACCGCCGGCGACGGCGCCCACGGAGTCGACGAACAGCCCCTTGCCGACGTTGGGCAGCTTCCCGTCCTTGTCCACGAGCCGGGCCTCGTGACCGAGGCCGGTCATCGTGCCGATCGTGTCGAAGAAGTCGGTGAGCACGAGCGTGAACACCAGCAGCGCCGCGGTGATCGCCGGGACCTGCACCCACGCGTCGAAGTTGAAGGCCCCCACCAGTGAGAGGTCGGGCAGGTCGAAGATCGCGTCGGGAAGCGCCGGGTACCCCAGGTTCCAGCCCTTCGGGTCGACGCCCTGGGACGGCCCCGCGTGCACGATGGCCTCGATCACGATGGAGAGCACCGTGCCGGCCAGCACGCCGATCAGGATGGCGCCCTTGACGCCGCGGGCCACCAGGACGCCCATGAGGATCAGCGTCACCACGAACACGAAGGTCGGCCACGAGGCGATCGAGCCGTCGATGCCCAGCTGCACGGGCACCGTGGTGCCCGCCGCGTCGGGGATGCGTCGCACGAAGCCCGCGTCCACGAGCCCCACGATCGCGATGAACAGGCCGATGCCGACCGCGATGCTCGCCTTGAGGTGCTGTGGCACGGCGTTGAACACCATGGTCCGTACCCCGGTGACCACCAACAACAGCACGACGATGCCGTTGACGACCACGAGCCCCATGGCGGCGGGCCAGGTCATCTGCGGGGCGATGGACACCGCGACGAGAGTGTTGATGCCGAGCCCGGCGGCGATCGCGAAGGGATAGTTCGCGACGATGCCCATCAGGATCGTCATGACGCCCGCGACCAGCGCCGTCACCGCGGTGACCTGGTCGACCGGGAGGATCGCCCCGGTCATGTCCTTCGCCGCGCCCGGGTCGTCCGCCGAGTAGCTGCCGAGGATGAGCGGGTTCAGGACGATGATGTAGCCCATCGTCACGAACGTGACCAGTCCACCGCGGACCTCCCGGCCGACGGTGGACCCTCGCTCGCTGATCCGGAAGAACCGATCGAGCGGCGACCGCTGCTTCTCCGCGGTCGTTTCTGACATCGCTCACCTGCTTTGTGTCGTCTTCGGCAGCGGTAGCCTGTCCCTCGTGGACGAACCGAACAACCCACCGGAGATCGAAGGACGGCTTCGTCCTACGCCCGAACTGCCGACGTCAATGGTCAGCCCCTGGATTCCTGTGACCATCGGCACGGTGTCCTGGCTGATCGCCTTCGTCGTGCTGGTGGTCGCCGGTGTCCACGGCGTGTGGCTGTGGACGACCCTGGCGGGCGGCGGGCTCGGCCTGGTGGGCATGGCCATCATGGTCTGGCAGCGCGCCGCGTCCCGCAGAGGGTCGCGTTTTGCACAACGAAACCTTTAGCACAGTCACCGGAAGTTCCCTTACCTGGACGGCACGTCATCCGAGGACGGCGCGCGGGTCGGGGTCGTCGAGGAGCCGCTCCACCAACACGCGGTCGGACCACCGGTTCGCCGACCACGCGAAGGCCCTCGCCAGACCCTCCGGCGAGTCCGAGGCGTGCAGGTCCCCGGAGGTGTCCCGCCACCACGGCACGGGAGTGCCCGCGACGGTGAGCTCGTCGTGGACGACCACTCCGCCTGCGGGAACACCGATGCCCAGCAGGTCCGCGACCTCCACGATGGCGGGGAGTTCGGACCACGCGGCGAAGCTTCCCTCGCCGGCGTCGGCGGCGACGGTGGCTGTAATCTCGTCGGTCTCGTCGGTCTCGTCGCTCGCCAACGGAAGGTCGAGGACGTCGGCGAGCGCGGGCGCGTCGGCGAAGTCGGCCGCGGCGACCAGCCGGTCGGCGGGCCACACCGCGAGCAGCCACGGTGCGTCGAGCACCACAGCGTCGTCCGCGTCACACACCGTGCCCGCGAGCGTGCGGACCTGGTCCGGCGGTTCCACGTCGTCGGGGGGCACGGCGGACAGCGCGCTGTGGGCACGCAGCACCAGACCTGCGGACACGGTGCGCTGCGGGTCGGCCAGCCGCGCACAGAGCAGTTCCGCGTCGTGGGCGGGATCGGTGTCGGCGACGGCGAGTTCGGCGCGCACGCCCACCAGCGCGAGCAGGTTTTCGGGCAGGCCCACGTCGGGCACGGGATCGAACAACCCGGCCAGCTCGGTCGCCGACGGCAATCGCCAATGTCTCGGTGGACGTCCCGCCAGCAGGGCGTGTGCCGACAACCAGTCGCGGAGGCGGTGGTCCGGCGCGGTGAGTACCCGCCACGTGTCCGGCTGCGAGGCGAGGAGCCGGATCGCGCGGGGCCACGCCTCGTCGGCGACGAGGTCGAGATCCGGCACGCTGAGCTCGTCGTCCGGCTCGGGTCCCGCGTCCGGGCCTTCGGAGCCGAGCACGGTGAAGGTGTCGCGCACGCCGCACGCCAGGAGCACCTCGCGGTCCCACCGGCGCGCCGTCTCGGCGTCGAGCACGTCCAGCGGCGCGTCGTCGTCGCCGACGGCGTCGGGGTGCAGAACCTCCAGCAGCGCGGAGTCGGGCAGCACGAGTTCGTCGGCCCGGCGACGTCCCGAGGCCGTCGGCAGCGCCAACGCGCCGAGGCCGGGCGCCCGTCCGGCCGCCGACACCCAGGTCAGCACCGATTCCACCAGCGCGGTCACGTCGAGCCCGGCCATCGTGTCGTCGACGCTGCGGGCGATCGCCTCCACGACGGCGGGAGCGCGGAGCAGCTCGGCCGGTCCCGCCTCCACCGCGCCGAGGCGCCGCAGCAGCGGGTGCACCGCCTCCGGATGCGCGACGTGCAGGCCGGGGATGTCGAGCGCGGCGAGGTCGGTGCCGAGGGCGGCGTCCCCGGCTTCCACGAGCAGCACTCCGCGTGCACCGGGCCACGTCCGCCCGTCGGCGAGCGGCACCGGCAGCGCCCCGAGCTCGTCGAGTTCCACCTCCGCACGGTCGACCACGGCGAGCAGCTCGGTGTACAGGTCCCGCCACCAGGCCGGTGGGCGCTCGATCCCGCCGACCGCCTCGACCAGCTCCCCGATCCCGATGCCGCGTGCGCTCGCGACCTCGGCCGCCCGCACGGCGTCACGGCCGCACAGCGGCGCCGCGACCAGTCCGGGCACCACGTCGGCCAGCAGGGCCACCAGGTGCGGCGCGTCGACGTCCAGCACCCGCGCCCGGCGGCCGGGCAGCAGGCCGGAGGTCGCCGAGGGCAGCCAGTCGTCGTCGGCGAGCCGCTCGACCACGAGGTCGCGCAGCACCCCGTCCACGTCCGACACCGGGAAGTGGGGACGCGGCACGAGCGCGAGCCGGTGCTCGGCGGGCAGCGCTCGGACCAGGCCCGGGTACGCCTCCGCCGCCGCCCGCAGTGCGCGCACGACGTCCGGGGAGTCGGCCGACGCGAGCACTCGCCGCCGCGACGGCTCCATCGGCACGGCGGTGGTGAGCAGCCGCGCGGGCAGGGACAGCCGCTCGTCCGTCGGGGTCGGGGTGTGCAGGACGTCCTCGCCGAGAGGCCGCGGCCGACCGTCCTCACCGATCGGCACGGCCCACGTGCACCCCTGGCCTTGCTGGGTCAGCCAACGCGTGCGCCCGCCGTCGGGGTCGGTGAGCACGACCTCGGCCCCGTCGTCGTGCCGTCGCCAGAGTCGACCCTCGACGTCGATCTCCACCAACCACGGCAGCATCACGAGCACGTCGGCGGCCTCGCGTTCGACGGCGGCGACGTACTCCTGCGCGGCCTGCGCCCCGGCCCGCATGGGCAACCGCACCTCGGTGTCGAACCCGTCCGGCACAGGGGGCTCGTCGGCGGGCAGCGCCCACGGCAACCGCAGGACCGGCACCTCGTCGGCGTCCCACTCCTGCCGGGTGCGCGCTTCGGAGAAGGCCACTCCGCCTGTGCGCGAGACGATCCGGGGTTCACTCGTCACCGCGAGGACGGCGGCGAACCCGACGCCGAACCTCCCCACGGTCACCCCAGGCGCAGCATCGCCATCCGCCTGGTGCCCGCTCGGCTTGCCCGACGCGCGCAACGACGCCAGCGCCGCGATCCCTCTCCGGTCGAGCGGGGCTCCCGTGTTCGCGACCCGCAACTCCCCGTCCACGACCCGCACCCGGAGCCTTCCGGGTGCACCGGCCAGGGCCGCGGCGTCCGCCGCGTTCTGCGCGAGTTCGACGAACACCCGGTCGCGGTACGCACCGACCCGCAGGTCGTGCTCAGCGTGGGTGTCCTCGGTGAACCGGGTCGGAGAGTCGCGCCAGGACCGCAGCACCGCCCGCCGCAGCGCGTCGACGGACTCATCGGGTGACTGCTCCACTCAGGCCGTCTGGTCCGGCTCGGCCCGCGGCGATGCGGCCGCCTCGGCAGAGGCGGCACCGACCTCGGTGGCCTCGGTCGACACGGCGGGCTCCGACTTTTGGGACTCCTGCGACTCCTGCGACGGCTCGCTGTCCTCGGTGTCGGTCGTCTCGGTGGTGCCGATCTCCACCGGCTCGATGTCCAACAGCGAGTCGTCGTACACCAGCTCGGCCACCGGCACCGACGAACTGGTCTCCAGCTCCACCTCGGAGTGCGCTCCGCACCCGAACTCGGCGTGCACGATGTGCCCGTCGGCGGGCGAGATCTCGTTGCCGCACACGCCGAACGCGTTGCGCAACGACCCCGCGAGCTGCAGGTAGAACCCGCACGTGCCGCACGTGGCGGGAGCGCTGCGCGCCATGTCCGACCGGGGACCGAACTCGCCGCGGTGCCAGCGGGTGGCGGCCTCCTCCCGGCCGATCCGCGACATCACCCGCACCCGGCCGAGGCCGATCTCCTTCGTGACCTCCTCGGCCTCGGGGTCGTCGAGGGTCGCGTACGCGGGAGCCAGCCGCGGGTCGTCGGGCTGCGTCGGGAAGATGTCACCGACCCCGAGGTCACCCGGACGCACCCGCCGGGCCCACGGCACCCACCTCGGAGCCACGATCGCGTCCGGGCCGGGCATGAGCACGACCTCGCTGATCGTGACGGGCGCCTCCTCGTCGGCGGTGGCGACCGTCACCGACCACCGCCAGCCGCGGTATCCGGGGAGGGTGGACTCGAAGAGGTGCGTGACCGCGAACGCGTCCTCGCCGACAGCGCCGACGTACTCGCCCACGTTCTCCGCGCCCGCGTCCTCCGCCGCCACCTCGCGTGCCGGCTCGACCGCATCGAGCAGCTTCCTGCGGATCGTGCCGTCGTCGTGCGTGAGCAGCAGCGTCATGCCTCCAATTGTGCAGTACCGAGGCACTACACCGAAGCGGTGGGTTCATGCCAGGGTGGTGCCTGTGCGGGGAGTGATCAAACGGACGAGGAAGGCCGCCGCGACGGTGCTGACCGTGGCGCTCGCCGTGGCGGCGGGAGCGTGCGGGACGGCGCAGGAGGAGACGTCGTCGCAGCGCACCCCCGGCAACGCCGCGAACACCGTGCCCGAGAACTGGACCGTCGAGGTCGTCGACGTCCTGCCCCACGACCCGGAGGCGTTCACCCAGGGACTGGAGATCGTCGGCGACACCCTGTACGAGAGCACGGGCCTCGTCGGCGAGTCGACCGTCCGCAAGGGGCCGCTCGGTGGCGAGCCGACCGTGACCGTGTCGCTTCCCGAACCGCTGTTCGGCGAGGGCATCACGGTCGTCGACTCCCGCGTGTGGCAGCTCACGTGGCGCAGCGGCATCGCCGTCGAGCGCGACCGCGAGACCCTCGCCGAACTCCGCCGCGTGCGCTACGACGGCGAGGGCTGGGGGCTGTGCCACCAGGCCGACGCCGGACGGCTCGTCATGAGCGACGGCTCGCCCACGCTGACGTTCCGCGATCCGCGGGACTTCTCCGTGCTCGGCACCGTGGAGGTCACCGACAGCGGCGTTGCGGTCGACGAGCTCAACGAGCTGGAGTGCGTGGGCGACACCGTGTACGCCAACGTCTGGCACAGCGACGACATCCTGCGCATCGACCCCGAGACCGGGGAGGTCACCGCGCGGATCGACGCCTCGGGACTGCTGACTCCGGAGGAGGCCGCCGACGCCGACGTGCTCAACGGCATCGCGGCGTTCCCGGACTCCGACCGCTTCCTCGTGACGGGCAAGCTGTGGCCGAGGATGTTCGCAGTGAGGTTCGTCCCGACAGGTCCATGACCCGCACGAACGCGGGCTCGGTACGGCAGGATTGGTCTATGCGTTCCGGTCGCGGCGGTAGGCGGAAGTGGACGCCCGACAAGCGGGCGAGTGAGCCTTCGCACGACTCCACGCGAACACGGCGCACCACGCCGCCACCGACGCGGGCGTACCCGCCCGCCGGTGGCACCCCGACGGCCGACGAGGCCCCGACCGGCGCGGTCCCCGTGTCCCCG
>NZ_CM001466.1:2629992-2662924 GCF_000231055.2 Saccharomonospora azurea NA-128
CGACTCGGCGCGGGACGCTCCTGCGGCGCCGCGGCTCGCTGCGACGGCCGCTGGAACACACGCTCGGGTGGCCGGTTCGAGCTCGCCTGTGCGGCCTCCGGCTCGACCGGCTCCGACGCGGGCTGCTGACTCTGCTGCGGCGCGGCGGGCACTCCGGCGGCCAGGCGGCGTTCCATCCGTTCGAGCCGCTGGAGCACGGCGCCCTCGTCGGTGGCGACCTCAGGCAGCAGCATCCGTGAACACAGCAGTTCGAGCACCAGCCGCGGCGAGGTGGCGCCCCGCATCTCCAGCAGTCCGTTGTGGAGGATCTCGGCGTAGCGCGTCAGCGTGCCGGGCTGCAGGCGTTCGGCCTGCCCCACCATGCGTTCGATCTGCTCCTCGGGGGCCGACACCATGCCGTTGTCGGCCGCCTCGGGCACCGAGCGCAGCAGGATCAGGTCGCGGAAGCGGTCGAGCAGGTCGGTGGCGAAGCGGCGCGGATCGTGTCCCGCCTCGGCGAGCCGGTCGATGGTGCCGAACACGTTGGTCGCGTCGTCACTGGCGAGCGCGTCCACGACGGCGTCGATGAGCGCCGAGTCGGTGACGCCGAGCAGTGCCACGGCGCGCTCGTAGGTGACGCCTTCCGGCCCCGCTCCGGCGAGCAACTGGTCGAGCACAGACTGGGTGTCCCGGGCCGACCCGCCACCCGCGCGGATCACCAGCGGGTACACCGCGGGCTCCACGGACACGCCCTCCGCGGCGACGTTGCGCTCCAGCAACTCCCGCATGGCACTGGGCGGGATGAGCCGGAACGGGTAGTGGTGCGTCCGCGAGCGGATGGTGGTGAGCACCTTGTCCGGTTCGGTGGTGGCGAAAATGAAGATCAGGTGCTCGGGCGGCTCCTCCACGATCTTCAGCAGGGCGTTGAAACCCTGCGGCGTGACCATGTGGGCCTCGTCGATGATGAACACCCGGTAGCGCGACTCGGCGGGCGCGTAGAACGCGCGGTCGCGCAGCTCACGGGCATCGTCGACACCACCGTGACTGGCCGCGTCGAGCTCGGTGACGTCCACGCTGCCCGGGCCCTCGGGAGCGAGCGCGCGGCACGGCCCGCACTCGCCACACGGGTCGGGCGTCGGCCCCTGCACGCAGTTCAGCGAGCGGGCCATGATGCGCGCACTCGACGTCTTGCCGCAGCCGCGGGGCCCCGAGAAGAGGTAGGCGTGGTTGATGCGGCCGGAAGCCAGCGCGGTGCGCAGCGGTTCGGTGACGTGCTCCTGCCCGACGACCTCGGCGAAGGTCGCCGGCCGATACTTGCGGTACAGCGCTAAAGCCACGACGCGAGCGTACCGGCAGGTCCCGACGTTCGGCCCGTACCCTGCACGGTCACGGCGGCGGCGGGTGGCAGGGGGCGGGAGTCGAGGGAATGAGCATCACAGCGAGGCTGACCGTGATCGGTGACGGCGAGAGCTACGACGGAGGGGGCACCGTCCTCGACACCGCGATGACGGTGTCAACATCCTGGCGAAAAAGGGGACCCCCGCACCCGTCAGAGCCTGCTTATCCTTGCTGCCTTCCGGCCCTGGGGAGGTTCACAGGGTGGACGCCGCGGGGGTCCACCGTCAGTCTAGGCCACGCCGTCGTCCTGGATCGAGCCCGGGTCCGCCGCTTCGCCGCGTTCAGCGTTGCGGCAGGTCGAACTGCCCCGCCTTCACCGCCGCCAGGAACGCCTCCCACTCGGAGTGGCGGAACACGAACACCGGACTTCGCGCCAGTTTGGTGTCGCGCACGCCGACCTTGTCGTCGGCGAGGTTCACCTCGACGCAGTTGCCCCCGTTGGGCTCACTGGCGAAGGACTTGCGCCAGTTACCGGGGTCGAACAAGCTCACGGCCGTCGTCGGGTCGTAGTCCCCGTTCCCGGCATAATCGACCATCGCCTACCTCCGCACCCGGTGCGGACGACCCGCACCCTGTTGTCGCCCTCAGTGACATTTGTCGTCGCAGAGCCCGAAACCCCTCGAACGGATGCGTCCATCCGTGCGACTTTCGACGTCGCGGGTCGACAACACGATTATTCACGAACTAGGATTATTACTAGTGGGTAGGGATCACCACACGCGAGCGGGGTCGATCTTTATGAGAGATCGGCAACAACTCCGGGGGATGGAGCAAGCATGGCCGTACGACTCGACGTGGAGCCGCTGATGAGCCGGCGGAGAAACGAAGAATCGGAATCCGACATGGTGACCACACCTCGTCGCACCCGACTCAACCTCAACTTCGTCAAGCTCTCGACCCGGAAGAAACCCGCGTCCCTCCTCTTCGTCGACGACCCGCTGGCGCTGCGCTACCTCTGCCGAGCCTAGGGGCCGCCGGCGCGGA
Organism: Saccharomonospora azurea NA-128; assembly: GCF_000231055.2. Lineage (GTDB taxonomy): Bacteria > Actinomycetota > Actinomycetes > Mycobacteriales > Pseudonocardiaceae > Saccharomonospora > Saccharomonospora azurea. Next base: position 2,632,354 of record NZ_CM001466.1, read on the forward strand.
TCAGTCGAGGGCCTCGCGGTACTCCAGCGCGAGCTGCTTGAGAAACTGGCGGGTCTCCTGGCGTTCCAGGGCAGCGCCCCGAAGCCGGTCCCACGAGTCGACGAAGATCTGGAAGTCCTTCATGTCGTCGAGGTAGAGCCCTCCGGCGGAGTGCTCGATGTAGACGAAATCGCGGGTGCGGTCCGGGAACCGCATGATCGTGAAGTCGTTGGGCACCGAGGCCAACTTGGCGCCGAACGGCAGGACGTGGACGTACACGCGCTGACGCTGGTCCAGCTCCAGCATGTGCTCGATCTGGTCGAGCATCACCGCGGGCGCGTGTCCGCCCGGGGCCCGGCGCAGCGCCGCCTCACTCAGGATGAAGCGGTAGTACGGCGGCTGCTGCTGGTCGAACACGGCCTTGCGGTCGAGCCGGTTGCGCACCAGCGCCGTGATGTCGGTGGCCCCGAACTCCGTGAACTGCTTGAGCATGTAGTGCTCCGACTGCAGCGGCCCGGGAATGCGCTCGCAGTGCCACGTCAGGATCTCGGCCGCGGCCGGTTCGAGGTCGGTGAACGTGCGAAACCAGTGCGGAACCACCGAGCGGTAGCCGGACCAGCGGCCTCGCTGGCCGGCGGCCGATCTGGCCATGTCGATCAGAGTCTCGGCCTCGTCGCCAGTCACGCCGTACGCCTCCAACATCCTGCGCACGTCGCCGAGCTTCGCACCGACCGCGCCTGACTCGATCTTGTTGACCTTCCCCTGCGTGCAGCCCAAGATCTCGGCAACCTGCTGCTGGGTGAGTCCGGCGGACCGACGCGCATGCCGGAGCTCGTTGCCGAGTTGTTTTCGACGGGAAGTGACGGTGCTGGCCATGGCGCGATGACGTTACCGCGTTCAGCCGCATGAGTGAAATCACCTCACAGGCTGGCTTTCGGATCTTCCGACGGACACGCTGCGCGACGACCCACGACGAACGCCGTCCGCGTAGGGTCGGATTCATGACCTCGCAGACGGCCAGAGCAAGCATCGGCGTCACCGGACTCGCGGTCATGGGCCGCAATCTCGCGCGCAACCTCGCGCGCCACGGACACACGGTCGCCCTGCACAACCGGACGGAACAGCGAACACGTGACCTCGTCGAGCAGTTCGGTTCCGAGGGCGACTTCGTCCCCACCTACTCCGCCGAGGAGTTCGTGCGGGCGCTGGAGCGACCGCGCAAGCTCGTCATCATGGTGAAGGCGGGCGCACCGACCGACGCGGTCATCGACGAGTTCGCTCCGCTGCTCGAACCCGGCGACATCGTCATCGACGCCGGCAACGCCCACTTCGCCGACACGCGCCGCCGCGAGGCCGCGCTCCGCGAGCGGGGTCTGCACTTCGTGGGCACGGGCGTCTCCGGTGGTGAGGAAGGCGCCCTGCACGGGCCCAGCATCATGCCGGGCGGCTCGGCCGAGTCCTACGAATCGCTGGGGCCGCTGCTGGAGGACATCTCCGCGAAGGTCGACGGCGCGCCGTGCTGCACGCACGTCGGGCCGGACGGCGCGGGCCACTTCGTGAAGATGGTGCACAACGGCATCGAGTACTCCGACATGCAGCTGATCGCGGAGTCGTTCGACCTGCTGCGCGGCGCGCTCGGCCTCGAACCCGCCCAGATCGCCGAGACCTTCCGGACGTGGAACACGGGCAGGCTCGACTCCTATCTCATCGAGATCACCGCCGAGGTGCTCGCCCACACCGACCCGCACACCGGCAAGCCGTTCGTCGACATCGTCGCCGACGAGGCCGAGCAGAAGGGCACCGGCCGCTGGACGGTCCAGAACGGCCTGGAGCTCGGGGTGCCGATCACGGGCATCGCCGAGGCGACCTTCGCCCGGTCGCTGTCCGGACACGCCGGACTGCGCCAGGCGGCGCGCGGGCTCGCCGGGCCCGACCGCGGGTCCGCCGCACGCCAGGGTGTTCCCGAGAGCTTCGCCGACGACGTCGAGCAGGCTCTGTACGCGTCCAAGGTGGTGGCCTACGCGCAGGGCTTCCACCAGATCCAGGCGGGCAGCGCCGAGTTCGGCTGGAACATCGACCTCGCGTCCGTGGCCGCCATCTGGCGCGGCGGCTGCATCATCCGCGCGACCTTCCTCGACGACATCCGTGCCGCCTACCGCGCCGAGCCCACGCTTCCCACGCTGCTGACGAGCGGCGGGTTCCGCAAGGCCGTCGAGGACGCGCAGGACGCGTGGCGGTCCGTGGTGGCCACGGCCGTCCGGCTGGGCATTCCGACGCCGGGGTTCTCCACGGCACTCGCCTACTACGACGGGCTGCGCGCCGACCGGCTCCCGGCGTCGCTGATCCAGGGCCAGCGCGACTACTTCGGGGCGCACACCTACCGCCGCGTCGACCGCGAGGGCAGCTTCCACACCACGTGGGCCACCGACCCGCGCGTGGAGCACGAGGCGTAGCGGCTCAGTCGAACGGCAGGCCGACGTAGTGCTCGGCGAGGCTGGTCGCGGCTGCTCTCGACGTCGTGAGGTTGTGCAGTCTCGCAAGCTGGAGTTTGCGGGCGAAGTCGTCGGCGGCCGGGTCGCGGTGCAGCAGGCCGGTCATCAGCGCGGAGAAGTGCTGCACCTGCCACACCCGTTCCAGGCACGACTCGGAGTAGCGCGTGACGGGGCGGGGGTCGGAGTGCCGCACCAGCCGTCGTAGCGCGTACGCGAGGCGGCGCACGTCGGCGACGGCGAGGTTCATGCCCTTCGCGCCGGTCGGGGGCACGATGTGCGCGGCGTCGCCCGCCAGGAACAGGCGGCCGTACTGCATCGGCTCGACCACGACGCTGCGCATCGGCGCGATGCTCTTCTCCAGCAGCGGCCCTTCACGGAGCCCGAACCCCTCGGCGGTCAACCGCAGCCGGCACTCCTCCCACACGCGGTCGTCGGGCCAGTCGGTGACCTCCTCGCGGGGGTCGATCTGGAGGTACAGCTGCGTCACCTCGTGGGACCGGATGCTGTGCAGGACGAAGCCGCGCTCATGGTTGGCGTAGATCAACTCGCCGTGCACGGGCGGAGTTCGGGCGAGCACGGCCAGCCATGCGTACGGGTAGTCGTGCGTGTACACCCTGGGCCTGGTCGCCGCGAGGGTCGCCCGGCTGACGCCGTGGGCGCCGTCGCACCCGGCCACCGCGAGACAGCGGAGTTCCCGGCGGACGCCGCCCGCGTCGGTGTACGTGATGCGCGGTCGCTCCGAATCGAGGTCGTGGAGCGCGACGTCGGCGACCTCGAACTCGATCGGCAGGCCCTTCTCCTCGTGGGCGTGAACGAGGTCCTTGACGACCTCCTGCTGCCCGTAGACGGTGGTGCACTTGCCCGTGAGCTCGGTCAGCGGGATGCGGTGGTCGCGCCCGTCGAAGCGCAGCGAGAACCCGTGGTGCATCATGCCCTGCGCGTCCATGCGCGCGCCGACACCGATGCCCCGCAACAGTTCCACGGTCGGGTGTTCGCACACACCCGCACGGACCCGCTGCTCGACGTGGGCCCTGCTGCGCGCCTCCAGCACGAGCGTCTCCACGCCCTGCAGGTTCAGCAGGTAGGACAGCAGCAGCCCGGCGGGTCCGCCACCGACGACCCCGACCGCGACGTCACGTGTGTTCGCCACCTCCCGACCTCCTGACACAACGCCGTGGGGGCCGGACCGGGAACGACGCCGTCCGTCACAGGCGGATGCCGACACCCGGTCGACTCCACTGCTTCGAGCTTCACATGTCGACCGGGTGCCGTTCAACAACCTCGCGTGCGGGGGTGTGCACGCGGGCGATTCCTACACCAGCTCGGGTGCGAGTGCCCACAACACCGTGCCGGACGAGACCCCCAGGTCGTTGCCGTCGAGCGCGACCACCCGCGCTCCGATGAACTCGCCCGTGCGGGGATTGAGGACGAGCTCCCTACGCTGTCCGATGTCGCTGTCGTCGACTCCCACCGCGACACCGGTGACATCCTCGTTCCCCACCAACGGAACGACCTTCAGCTGGCTCATCGTGACGCGCTCGTCCGTCACGTGGACCTCCGGCATCGCCGCGAGCTCCCCGAACATCGCCGCCCGCGCCTCCGGCGGCACCATTCCGGTGGTCAGCGCACGGATCGCCGTGTCGAACGCGTCGTTGGCGGCCTGTGGCTCACCCACCCGCCACGGCGTCTCCTTCGGCTCCGGCAATGCCTCGGCCAACCTCTGCAGGGGCCGGTCCTCGCCAGCAAGCTGCCGGTACAGCTCGGGCGCGTACCAGCCCCCCTCGTCCACGCACGGATCCCAGTTCCGCGCGCGGGTGCTGGCGCAGAAGAGACCCACCTCGTTCAGGTCGTCCACCTCGGGGGTGTCGCCGGGCTCGGGTCCGATCCACCTGAGCTTGGCGGTGATCCCGCTCTTGATCGTCCAGACGCGCCCGTCGTCCGAGGTCGCCTCCCGCAGCCGGGGTTGGCCCAGGACGCCGGTGATCGCGTCGCCGTCGAGCACGACATGGGACACGAACTCGTTCGCGCGGAGCTTGACCGGGTAGGTCATCTCGCCGGCGGGTGCGGTCCGCGCGGCGTCCGCCGCCCGCGACAGGACGTCGTGCGCCGGGCCCTCACCCGCCACAGCGGTGGTACTCGGCTGCGGCGAGGCCCCTTCGCCGGAAACCACCGACTCGGGGTCGCTCGGAAGCACGGACAGCGGCACGATCACCGCAGCCGCCACCGACGCCGCCGCGGCCATGATCAGCGATGTCCGCCTGAGCGCGGTCGGTCCGACGATCCGGAGAGCCGCCCGGCGCTGCCCGGGGCGCGCCTGTGCCCTGGCGGCCGCCAACACCCGGCTGCGCGCCTCCTCCAGCCGCGGCGGGTCGAGCCTCGGCTGGAGGTGCAGCTGCCACACCGCCTCGTCGAGTGCGGCGTCCGCCTGGTCGAAGCTCCGAAGATTCCGCTCGTCCGTCACTGCCGTTCTCCCGCCTCGTCCAGGTCCAGTACCGCTCTCAGCGCCCCCCGGACGCGATGCAGGCGCGAGCGCACCGTGCTCGCCGGCATGCCGAGCGCCAGCCCGATCTCGGTGGAGGTCAGTTGCGTCCACGCCGACAGCAGCAGGATGTCGCGGTCGGTGCGCGACAGGCGCGCGATCTTCGCCGCCAGTCGGCCGGCTCGCCGCTGTGCGTCCACCCGCTCGACGACCTGGGTCTCGATCGCATCGGTGATCGAGACCCGGACCTCCTCGGCCAGGTGCCCGGACATGCGCGCGGTCGCTCGCAACCCCCTCAGCTCCTTTCTGGTGTAGCCCCGCAGGACATTCGTCGCGATGCCGTACAGCCAGGCCCGCACCGGGCCACGACTCGGGTCGTAGGTCGCTCGCTTGCGCAGTGCCAGCAGGAACGTCTCCGCCACGACGTCGTCGGCGAGGTGAACCCCGACCCGGCCCGCGAAGTAGGAGCGCAGCGCAGGGGCGTACGTGTCGAAGAGCTGGGTGAAGAGCTCCTCGGGATCGCCCGCGGCGAGGTCCGGGTGGGAGCCGCCGCTGTCACATGCATGCGCCCGGTGTTCGGGCGCCTCGGCTTTGACGAACACAGGAGGACTCGTCCGTTGCGACCGACCGCGTCCCCGAGGACCCTTGTATATGTGAATCAAATCACACCAAGACGGGTGAGGGGACGCGCCACCGCCGCCCACGGACAACACGGATCATGTCGGAAAGAAGAGCGAGGTCCCCGCGCTGGCCCCTGAGCGCCGCCGTGGCGGCACTTGTCGTTCTCGCCACGGTGATCGCCGTCTTCTCACTCGATTCCGCGACGTCTCCGGCCATCGGCTCGCCGCCGCCCGGGTCCGCGAACGCACCGGCGAAGGCGCCCGCACCGACGCGCGCGTCCGGAACCAACCCGTCGGGTCCCTCCCCGCGCCTCGACCCCGCTCCCACGGCCGTCCCCTCCCGCCTGCCCGCAGAACTGCTCGACGGCCACGGCTTCGACGACGTCGGCGTGATGGTCGTCGACCGCGCCCGGCCGGGCGTCGTCCTGGCCCACAACGCCCACGAGCAGTTCACCTCCGCGTCACTGGTGAAGCTGCTCATGGCGTTCGAGGCCCTGGCACACGGCGAACCCGCCTCCGACGTCCACACCATGCTCGCCACGAGCCACGATCCGCTCGCGGGCGAGTACTGGGTGCGCTACGGCGGTTCCGAACTCGTCGCGAACTGGGCGCAGCGCCTCGGCCTGCAGCACACCACGCCGCCCGAACGCCCCAACATGTGGGGCGACACGCTCACCACGGCGGCCGACACGGTGGCGGTGTACGACTACGTGCTCCACGAGGCACCGCAACGGACCCGCGACGTGGTCCTGTCCGCGCTGCGGGCCGCCACCCCACTCGGCCACGACGGTTTCGACCAGTACTTCGGCATCCCCGAAGCCGCCCGGCGACAGGGGCTGTCCTTCGCCGTGAAGCAGGGTTGGGCGTGCTGCACCGACGACCGCATCCTGCACACGAGCGGGCTCGTGGGCACGGCCGGTGACCCGGACCGCTACCTCGTCGCGGTCCTCACCCGCAGTCCCCTTTCGACCGGGTACGACACGGCGTCGACGAACGTCACCGCCTTCGTCGGGCGGGTCCTCGACACGGCCGGTGTGGACCACGATCGACCTCATCCCCCGACAACCCCGGTTCGAGACCCCGACCCCGGGTAACCCGGTGCCATGTTGTCTTCCATCGCGCGCGGCGCCGCGGCAGGCGCCGCGGGAACCACGGCCCTGCACGCAGCGACCTATCTGGACATGACGCTGCGCGGACGTCCCTCCAGCAGCACACCGCAGCAGACCGTCGACAAGCTCAGCGAGGCCGCCGGGACGCACATCCCGGGCGACGCCGAACAGCAGGAGAGCCGCAAGTCCGGCCTCGGCGCGCTGCTCGGCATGGTCACGGGCACCACCGTGGGCGTCGGCTACGGGCTGCTGCACGGGATGGGGTGGCGTCCCCCGATGCTGGTCGGCGGAGTCGTGGCGACGGTCGCGGCCATGGTGGGGTCGAACGCGCCCATGACGGCGTTGGGAGTGACCGACCCCAGGACGTGGAGCACGTCGGACTGGCTCAGCGACGTCCTGCCGCACCTCGCCTACGGGCTCGTCACGGCGGCCACCTTCGCGATGACCGAGGACGACCACCGTGCCCGCAAGCTCCGCAGGCGGATGCGCAAGGCGATGCGGGGCGGCAAGGGAGCGAAGTCCAACGTGCGCGCCCTGGCACCCTGACCCGACCGCGCTTCCCGCCCGCCGGGTGCGGCCTCACCCCGACTCCGACATGAGGTCGCGCACCGCGTCGACCACCGAGTCGGCGTCGATACCGGCGTGACACAGTTGCTCGGCCGGCGTGGCCGAGCCCGGCAGGGCCAGCACTGCCAGCTTCAGCACCGCGGGCATCACGGTGGAACCGGTCAGCGCGTCGAGCACCGCGTCGCCGAGGCCGCCCTGGGGCCAGTGGTCCTCGACCGTGACTAGGCGCCCGGTGTCCGCCGCCGCCTGCCGCAGCGTCGCGACGTCCACCGGCTTGACCGAGTACAGGTCCACGACCCGCGCCCGGACCCCCTCGTCGTCGAGCAACTCGGCCGCGCGCAGCGCCTCGTGCACGGTGATGCCCGCGGCCACGATCGTCACGTCGTCGGCCGCGGACGACCGCAGCACCTTGCTGCCCCCGATCGGGAATGTCTCCTCCGGCCCGTACACGACGGGCACCTCGCCCCGGGTCGTGCGGAGGTAGCGCAGGCCGGGGTGTTCGGACATCGCCGCGGTGAGATGTGCCGTGGAGTTCGCGTCGCACGGGTAGAGGACCGTGCTGCGCCACAACGCCCGGAACGCGGCGAGATCCTCCAGCCCCATCTGCGAGGGACCGTCGGCACCGATGCTCACGCCCGCGTGTGACCCGACGAGGCACAGGCCGACCCCGCTCACGGCGGCCATCCGGACGAAGTCGTACGCGCGGCTCCAGAAGGCGGCGAACGTGGCGGCGAACGGCGTCCAGCCGCGCACCGCCAGGCCGACCGCCGTCGCCGCCAGCTGCTGCTCGGCGATGTAGCACTCGACGAACCGGTCGGGGTGTTCCGCCTCGAAGTAGGAGGTGCGCGTGGAGTCGCTGACCTCGCCGTCGAGCACCACCAGGTCGGGCCGCGCGTGCCCCATCGCGGCGAGCGCCTGGCCGAAGGCCGTGCGCGTCGAGACGTCGTGACCCTGCTCGTACACGGGGATGGCGAGATTCGACCCCGTCCCCGCGTCAGCGGGCCGGGTGGGCTGCTCGTACTCGGGCGCCGCCACGTCGACGCGGATCGCGCTGCGGCCACCCAACTCCGCGATGGCGGTCTCGGCGTCCGGCACCGGTTTGCCGTGCGCGCCCTCGGCGTCCTCCACGGCCCGCACACCCTTGCCCTTGCGGGTGCGCGCGAGCACCGCGGTGGGTCGGTCGCTCTCCGCGGCCTCGGCGTAGGCGGCGTCGATCTGGTCCACGTCGTGGCCGTCGATCTCGACGGTGTGCCAGCCGAACGCGGCGATCCGGCGGGCGTAGGCGGCGGTGTCCCAGCCGTGCCGGGTGGGCCCGCGCTGGCCGAGGCGGTTCACGTCCACGATCGCCGTCAGGTTGCGCAGCCGCTCGTGCCCCGCGAACTCGAACGCCTCCCACATCGAGCCCTCGGCCAGTTCGCCGTCACCGCACAACACCCAGACCCGGAAGTCCCGGCGGTCGAACCGCAGGCCCGCCAGCGCGATCCCGGCGCCGATGCCGAGGCCCTGCCCGAGCGATCCCGTCGCGACGTCCACCCACGGCAGCGCGGGCGTCGGGTGGCCCTGCAACCGGCTCCCGGAGGACCGATACCAGCGCAGCTCCTCCGACGACACCGCACCGGCCGCGACGTACATCGCGTACAGCAGCGGTGTGGCGTGCCCCTTCGAGAAGAGGAGGTGGTCGTTGGCGGGGTTCTGGGTGGCCTCGAAGTCGTAACTCAGGTGCCCGGCCAGCAACACGGCCATCAGATCCGCCGCCGACAACGACGACGTGGGGTGGCCGGACCCGGCGTAGTCCGCCGCCCGCACCGCGTCCACGCGGAGTTGCCTGCTCAGCGCCGAAAGCATGTCGTGATCCACCGTGGCGACGGACATGGCTGTCGCATACCCGCTGCGGGAGCGCCGGAACCCGGCCCGCGCCCGCGACGAGAACCGGATCGCGCGCCTGCTACCCTCTTCCGCGGAGGATTGGCCGAGCGGCCTAAGGCGCACGATTGGAAATCGTGTTGGGTGTGAAAGCCCTCACGGGTTCGAATCCCGTATCCTCCGCCATCACGACGCCGGGTTCCTCACCATGAGGGCCCGGCGTCGTCGCCTGTGCCGGCGTGTGTCGAATCTGTGTCTGGCCTTCCGCCGGGTCCTCACCCTCGTCGACGATCAGCGCCACCGCGGCATCCGGCACCGTGCGGGACCCGTGCACCGTCCACGACATCTGCGCCCAGCAACGTCTGGCTCATCCGGTGTGGTGTTCACCCCACGCAGCCTGGCAGTCCCAAGCCAATGCACTCGTTCGGCGGGACTGTGGTTGATCGGGTGATCACTAAGTTCATGGTGTGTTGGTGCGTGTGCAGCGAGGCCCTGGGGTCTCGGGGGAAGGACTGTCCGGCGCTGAAACCCAGGTGGTGAAGCAGTGGAGGTCGTGGACGGGCCAATACCAGCTGACCGGGCTGGCGTTGGTCAACGTCAACGTGCCTGACGACCGCGGGCGGGCGCGGCAGGTGGATGCGGTGCTGTTCTTCCCGCACGGCCTGGCCGTGGTCGAGATCAAGGGCTTCACCGAGCCGCAGTCGGGCACACTGCGGGTGCCGCTGAACGGCCCGCTCACCGTCGACGGCGAACCGGCCGCGCTGCACACCCTGTCCACCCGGAGTCCGCTGGAGCAGCTCAGGGGCGCACTGTTCGCGACGAAGAACGCCCTCCAAGCCGCCGAGATCGACCCGGGGTTCGTGGCCGGGTGGCTGGTGTTGGTGCCGCAGCCGAAGACCACCATCACGATCGACGATGCCAACACCAGCCTCGGGATCGAGGTCGTGTTGGGCAGGAACAAGAGCTTGCGGCACATGGTGCACCAGCTACGCCGCCGCACCAGCAGCCCGATGTGGAGCGCAGACCGGGTACTGCAGGCCTGCGACGCCCTGGAGCTGGGCGCCCTCGCCCCCACCCGCGAGGAGCTACTCGCCGACGGCTTTCCCGACACCCTCCCCGCGGCCAACCGCCCCACCTCCGTGGCCGCTGTGCCCGCGGAGCCGAAGCAGACCCGGACCGTGAAGCCGGCTTCCTCCCCCGTGCCGCGGCCGCGGCCGAGGAAGACCACCCCGGCGCCTCGTCCGACGCCTCGTCCGGCTCCGAAACCGGCGGTTCCTGCGCCGCAGTACCGCACACCCGCGGGGCCACGCCCCCCAGCACAACGACCTTCGCGCCCGGCACGACCTGCGGCGCCGATGCTGGCCTCGGCACGGCGGGTCTGGCCCACCCTCGTGGTGCTGGCCGTCATCGCGATCCTGGCCACCGTGGCCTGCGTGGTGATCTACCAGGCCTTCCACAGCCACTGACCCCACCGGGGCGCAAGGAAACCGTGCTGCCGCGAGAGGGGTCTCTGGGCGGCTCTATGACCACCGAATCCTGGTGGAAGGAACGTGGCGGGAGAGGCCCTGGACATGCGTCAGGCCAGGGTCCGGGTCTACCCCCGGCAGCACCTGGCCTGGCGACTCGCCCACCACCCACGGTGGCGAACTGATGCACTGCCCTGCGGCAAAGAAAAACCCCGGGTGCATGCCGTAGCAGAGGCTTACCCGGGGAGTACCAGACCAAAGTATCCCTTCCGTGCCGTATCACCAAGTCGCCCCACCGCCGTCGCTGTCGGGCCTGCTGTCGGTCGAGCGCATGGGCACCTTCGAGCGACTCGCCCGTCAACAGAGCGCCACGGCCCTGGAGCTCTACGTGCTCGATGTCGAGCTGTCCTCGGCGTTCATGGCTGATCTGGCGTTGGCGGAGGTGATCCTGCGTAACGCCATGAACGACCAGCTCAGCGCGTATTTCGGCGCGCGCTGGTACCGGCTGGACCATCTGTTCGACAAACGGTCCCGGGCCGCGATCAAACGCGCGTGGAGAGACGGCAAATGCGCCGACGACGCCCCGCCCGGCAAACTGATCGCCCAGCTCACGCTCGGATTCTGGGTCAACCTGCTCGACTCCGGCGGCCGAGCCGACCAGCCCCCGCACGACCGCAAGTGCTCCTACGACAACCTGCTGTGGCGGCCCTGCCTGCGACTGGCCTTCCCCCACGGCACCGGCAAGCGCAGCGACCAGCACACCCTCGCCAAACGTGTCCACACCCTGCGCAACCGGGTCACCCACCACGAACCCGTGATCGGCGGCATCCCCATCCCCGGCACCCGGCGCCGCCGAACCCTGCCCGACGCCCACCACGACATCCTGACCTTGATGGGCACAATCGATCCGGGCTTGGCCGACTGGATGCACCGCCACAGCCGAGTCCCCGCGCTGCTCGCCGCCACCAGCGAGCCCGCCCAAGGCCTGCCGTAAACACGCGGCGGATGCGGACACCGTCCGCAGCATCGGCGGCATGCACGTGTTCTAGGGATTGGGGCCCGGCAACCACGTTGTCGGTCGCAGTGCCTCGATCTCCTGGCGGGTCTGCTCGTCCAGGTCGTTGACGTCGGGCACGCCGATCGAGCGCCCGTGCTGCTCGAGCCGATCAAGCAGAGTGTCGAGGCGGTCGGCGATTCGCGTGAGCTGGACGCCGGCAGTCTCGCGGTTAGCTTGCGACGGCGTGACGAGGAAGTACTCGCGCAGGTAGTGATGCGCAAGGTAGTTGCGAGCCATCACAGCTTGGTCGCACTCGACGACCACGTCGTCTGGCCAGTGTTCTTGGGTCCGCAGACCGCGCCACATCTGACCGAAGGTGGTGGCGTTCCATCGCTCGACCTGGGCCATGCCTTGGTCGAGGGTGGTGCCGCTCTTGAAGCTGCGCGCAAGAAATCCCCACAGGACCATCTCGAGGATCTGGAACTTGTGCATGATCTCGCCGTAGGCGCCGTAGATGACGAACTGGTCGACGCCTTCCGGGTCAGGCGGGAGGTCGTTCACGCGGCGAGACTAGTACGTCAACGACTACTCGGATTGGGCATCAACGCGACGGTGCTTACCTGATTGACTCAACGACTGCTGTGTCGACCCATCGGGCAAGGATGCTGAACGCGGCCAGTTGCTCCAGCGCCTCGTTCTCAGCCAGTTCGTCACCTTCATCATGGGCGTTCGGGTTACGGATGGCGGAGTAGACGCCACGCGCGAAGTTGCCTGCGCCGTCATGCAGGCTGCGGAAAGTGTCACTCGATCCCGCGTTACTGACTGCGTCGTTGGGCGAAGGCTGTGGAACCTCGGGTGTGCGCGTGCACGGTCACGGCGATCAGCGTCAGGAGGAGCGTGGCGACGAGGGGGTAGTGCGGCCAGGTGTCGGGCAGTGGGAAGCGCAGGCCACTGGTGGGGGTGTAGTGGCGGGTGACGGGTTCGAGGCTGTTGAGCGCGGCGGTGCCGAGCCAGAGGAGCAGTCCGGTCGCTCCGGCGATCGTGGGGCCCGCCAGGGGAGAGAGGGTGAACACGAGAGCGGCGATGAACGTCGTGTTCAGCGTGGAGACGGCGAGGAGTTCGCCCACGGAGGTGATGTCGTACTGCTCCGCCGAGGGGTGCAGTTCCAGGGTGAGCGTGGAGAGCGCGATTACCAGTGGAGCACAGGCGATTCCGGCGAGGGCTGCGGTCGCGGCGGGAATGGCGGTGCGGGGCCCGCCGGCGGTGCGTTCCCATTCCCAGAACCGTGGCCGGAGTGCCGTCGCGGCGAGGATGGCACAGACGATGCCGCAGGCATCCGCGAGCGGCAGAGACACGGGACCGTGGTTGGGGTTGAGGTGGAGGTCGATGACCCGGCCGGACAAGGCCATGCCGAGTACGGCGAGGACGACCACACCGGCGAGGACGAGGTGGGCGCGTCGGTAGCGCAGCAGGATCGAGGTCATGAGGGCAGCTCAACGGTGTCGAGGGAACAGGTGCGGATCTCTTCGGAGTGTGTGGTGATCCACTCCCGCATCGTGTCGGTGTCCACGTCCTTGAAGGGATTGGTGTCGTGGAGTGCGAGTGGGTTCCGCTCTAGCCAGGCAGCCAGATCCACCGCTCGGTCATAGGGGTGCTCGCCCCCACTGTTCCCGCCGACTTTCTCGGGGTATTTCTTGTCGCAAGCGTCCATCCCGGCGAGTCTGCCGGCGGCGAAGTAAGGTTCGCTCCCCGTGATCGTATTGCCGGGAGAAAGGATGACGACGTGGGTGGTTTCCGGTACCGCCAGTGGATCGGACCATAATAGCGCCCGATCGTGGACGCGTTCGATCTGTTCCTGGGGACCTCGTGCGGTGAAGGCGGGGTCGAGCGCGGTGATGAGGTCGTCGAGTTGGCTGGCGTGGCCTTGGTGGACGCAGTACTCGATGCCGTGGCGTTCGGCGCACTGCCGCGGCGGATCAGCAGGCAGGCGGAACAGATCCGGCGTCGTACTGACACCCAGGACCGCCAGAGCGACGGGTATTGCTGTCAACGCCGCCGTGGTGGTCCACCCCCTGCGGGGACGCGGCACCCGGTGGGCCAGGACCTGTGCCGCGACCATGGCTGCCACGATCGTCACCGCCAGGAGAAATACGCAGCGGAACACCACCATTGCCGGGTTCTCCACCTGACCCAGTTCGGGGTCGATGTGCAGCACCGGCACCACCGCGGCGTAGGTGTCGCCAGTACTGCCCAGCACCGTGAAGGCGAAGAACAGCAGGAACGCCACCGGAGCGATGAACGCGCTGCGGGCCAGCACGCCGATCAGATAGCCGACCGTGATCGAGGCCGAAATCCCGAGCAGCCCGCTGAGCATCACCAAGAGGTCCGGGCCACCGAACTCCGCGTCGATCACGGTGACCGCCACCAACGGCGCAAGCCCGAGCAGGTAGCTGCCCACCAGCACCGCACCCAGCGGCACCAGATGCTGCCGCACGACCGGCGCACCCATCCGCTGCCCGGCCGCCGGGGCGAAGATGCGACTCGGCGAGGTCAGCCTGCCCGCGACCACCGCCGCCCACGCCGCACACGCCGGCGCGGCCAGCGCCGTCTGCTGATGGAACTGGGCGCTGGTGTACTGCCACTCCTGATACGGCCAGCTCAGCGACTCCCACGTGCCCGACAGCACGATCACCAGCACCGCCACCGCCGGTACGGCCGGATACCACCACGGCAGCGGCCAACTCGGCCTGCGCACTTGCTCAGTCACGCCCATCACCCAGCGAACTGATCAACGACTCGTACGCCCGCTCGAACGGCGACCCCAGGGTTCCGCTGCTGTCGGACTCGTCCACCAACGCAGTCAGATCCGCCACCGTGCCGTCGAAGGCCAACCGCCCCTGAGCCAGCACCGCCACCCGCTCACAGACGTTGGCGATGTCCTCGATCAAATGCGTGGACAGCACCACCGTGTACCGCTCACCAAGGCCGCTGATGATCTCCCGGGCCCGCAAGCGTTGCCCCGGATCCAAACCGGACGTCGGCTCGTCCAACACCACCAACTGCGGCCGGTGCGCCAACGCCGCCGCGATCCCCAGCCGCTGCCGCTGCCCACCCGACAACGACCGCACCCGATCACCCGCGCGGTCGGCGAGCTCCACCTCCGCCAGCGCCCGCTCGGCCGCCTGCCCGCACTCACTCCGCGCGACACCGTTGACCCACGCCGCATACGACACGGTGTCGACCACCCGCAGCTCACCCGCCGTCGAGAACCGCTGCGGCACGAAACCCACCGACGGCCGCTTCTGCCCGTCGCCGATGGTGATCGACCCCGACGACGGCCTGGTCAACCCCACAAGCAGATTCAGCAACGTGGTCTTGCCCGCCCCGTTCGGGCCCAGCAACCCCGTGACGCCGGGACGCACCTCCCACGTCACCTCGGACAGCGCCGGACGACGCCCGTACCGGAACCCCACCTTCTCCAACGCGATACGCACCCGACGCGCCCCTCAGAAACGGATTATCAGCGTTCTGTGTCCGATCATTGACCGGACACAGAACGCTACCATAACAATCAGCAGTGACCCGTACGGCCCGACTCCGTACTATTTCCGGTAGAGCTGATTACCCAGGTGTAAAACTGTCCGTGACTTCTACCGCCGCAACCGGCAGTCGCTGAGATGCTGTTATTGACCATAGTTTCCGACGTCTTAGCGAGAATCGGGTCAGGCGCCCAGGACACATCCTCCGCAAGCTGGACGGTAATGAACGCAGAGCCTGAGCATCCGGAACGTCCCCCCGTGGCCTTCATGGTATCGGAGCTAGATGTCACATTGCTCTTAGTGAGGACGCATGCTGCCGCCTCGACGTCTGGCGGTGTCGTCGTGGTTGCCCAACCAGGCGACGCGAATGTCACAGCACCCACAGCAACCGCGCCCCCAACCATCAAAGCGGAAATGGCTTTTCGCATTTGTTCCCCTTTTTGTCAGCACAAGAGTTGAGCCCCAGAAGCAGTTCATGCCGGGACTCAAATTCCTGTAACACCACGCTGCTGGATCGGTGCCGATGGCGAGGGGGATGCCGAGTTGGGCTAGGGCGCCGGGATAGCAGCGTTCGTAGATGGCGTTGACGTGCGTGGCGTACTGGGGTGCGCGCAGCAGCCACGCCGCGGGGAGGTGCCGGCAGCGCAAGATGGGCCAGTCTCGGTCTCCGGTGAGGTCGCCGTCGATGATGCCGCGGCGGATGAAGCCGGTGATGAGGAGTTGGCGTTTGCGTGCGCGTTGTGGCCGTGGGAGTCGTCGTCGTTCTTCGTCGGTGTTGTCGCTGGCGAGCAGGTGCGGTATGCCCCAGGACGGCGGGGTGGGTTCGACGAGGACGGTCGCGGCGAGCCAGGGCAGGTTAAGTATGCGGGCGGTGTGGACGCGGTGGTTGCCGTTGGCGGAGACCCCATACAGCGGTCCGGCCCAGCCGGGTGCGCGCATCAAGCTGATCTCGTCGGTGAACAGTCGATGGGTGAAGGCCTCGAGGTCGCTGGAGAGCTCGGTCGCGGTGGCCTTCGAAGTCGCCCCAGCTGGGGCGGTTGGTGGACACGACGAGATGGGCCGGTACCCAGTGCACGGTTTCAGCGAAGCCACCGTGGTCGTTGCTGTCTCCTTTCGGTGACTTGAGCAGGTCGTGGGGTCGTTGTAGTTGCGGATCGATGACGTTGAGCTCGCCGGCGTGTTCGGCGAGATGGTCGGCGATGTCGTCGCAGTGTGCGAGTACGTCTCGCGCCACGGCGCCGGCGGCGAGGTGCTCGTCGTAGAGCAGTCCGCGCTGCTCCAGTGGCTCGTGACCCGAGGACCTTCGAGCAGCCCTCTGATCAGCGCAGTTCGGTTACCCCACCTACCTGCTGTGCGTTGTCGATCACTCACGCTAAGTTGGGGGCGGCGTGACAGAACCCAATCCCCGACTTTCGCTCGAAGGAGCCCGCCTCATGCCCGGTGTGGACGAGATTCGCGCGGGAATCGCACTCGCGAACGAGAAGGCCTCGGCCAGCGTCGCCGCCCTGGAACAGGCCGCTCAGTCGCTCCAGGAAGCGCAGCAGTCCCTGGCACAGGCCACGTCCGGCAGCACCCAGGAGGAGATCAACCAGGCTCACGGCCTGCTCGCGGAGGCGTTGCAGGCCGTGACGGGCACGCAGAGCACCATCCTCGCGTGCATCTCGTCCGCCGAGAGCTACTCGGCCCGGCTCTAGCCTTCGCGCCGATGTCACTGGAGCAGGTGCGGCACCTCCTGGCCGGGGCGCTGAACTCGGTCGCCGACGCGCACGCCCGCAGCACCCACGCGAAGGATCTGCTCGACGACTACCGGCGCGTGGTCGTGGAGGTGCAGGCGCAGGCCCAGCCGTGGCTGCCCGCCGAGTTGGCCAGAGCCGTGGAGCAGATCGACGCCAACCACGCGCGGCTCGACACCGTGCGGGGCCTGCTCGCGGAGTACGAGTCGAGATTGTGAAGTGTGCTCATGGGACGCAAGGTCGTCGAGCAGCGCGCGCGGGTGACCCACGCGCTGGAGGCGCTGCGCCACCGGATCGGGCTCGCCCTCGGCGCCGCCGGTAACGCCCACTCCGACGCCGAACACGAGCTCACGAAGCTGCGGCTGGAACAGCTGGTGCTGTCGGTGGGGCTCGACCGCGCCGGCACCGATTCCGCGCTCGCGGAGTACCGCGGTGATCCGGCCATGGCAGCGGTGCTGTCGTGGCTGGAGAGTGTCCGCAGCCGCTTCTACGCCGACTGGGCCGACGGGCCGGACGAGTTGCGTCGGCTGGTTGCCTCGGCGGCGCCGGGCCCCGCCGGGCGGCCGCCGAGCGAGTGGCTCGGCAAGCTCGGCACCGAGGACGGCCCGGCCTCGCCCGGGCTGTGGCGCATCGGCGAGGCCAGTGTGGACGGCGCGAGCGTCGGCCGGACACCGGGAACGACACTCTCGTTCGACGTCGCCGTGCCGCTGCTCGACGAGTCGCACCTGTCGATCACCTCGGTGCCGAAGACCCGCGCCACGGTCGACGCGCTCGTGGAGAACCTCCTCATGCGCGTGCTCAGCACGTTCGCGCCGGGCGCGGTGAAGGTGCACCTGTGGGACGTCGGTCAACTCACGGCCGTACTGCCGAACTTCTACGCGTTGAGCCGCACCAGTGCCGTCACGGTCCACGACCCCACGCGGCTGGTCGACCTGCTCGACGAACTCGCCGGGCACATCCGCCGCATCCACACGCAGACGATGCAGGCCGGGTACGCCTCGCTGCGCGCGCTGCGCGAGGCCACCGGCAAGCGCGTCGAACCGTGGCGCATCGCCGTGCTGTACGGCAACGGCGAGGACCTCGCTCCCGAACATCTGCGTGACCTCAAACGCGTCGCCAGCGGGGCGCTCGCCGCGGGCATCTCGCTCGTGCTCGTGGACGTGCCCACCGTGCTGGGCGGCTCCGTGGAGACCATCAGCCTGCTGGACGACCGGCGTGCGGTGACGTCGATGACCGGCGCAGGGGTCGAGGTGCGGCTCGATTCCCCGCTGCCGGGCGGGCAGGTGGCAAACGCGGCCGCCCGGATCGCCGAGGCCATCGTCACGCGCCAGGGTGGCCCGCGCTCGTTCGCCGACCTGCTGCCGACGGAGTTCGGCCAGGAGTGCTCGGCCCGCGAGCTGCGCACCCCGGTGGGCTTCCACGAGGGCGAACCCGTCGACGTCGTGATCGGCGACGCCACGCCGCACGCCCTCATCGGCGGGCCCAGCGGGTCGGGCAAGACCAACTTCCTCTACGCGTTGCTCGGCGGGCTCGCCGCCCGCTACTCGCCGGACGAGCTGGCCCTCTACCTGCTGGACTTCAAGGAAGGCGTGTCGTTCGCCGGGTTGGCGCCGGGCAAGAAGGACGAGAGCTGGCTGCCGCACGCGCGGCTGGTGGGTGTCAACGTCAACACCGACCGCGAGTTCGGGCTGGCACTGCTGCGGTTCCTCTCCGACGAGATGCGGCGCCGGTCGGCGGCGGCCAAGGAGTTCGAGGTCACCAACATCGCCGAGCTGCGTGAGGCCGACCCGAACGGGCACTGGCCGAGGATCGTCGCGGTGATCGACGAGTTCCAGTACCTGTTCGCCGAGCGCGACTCCGTGACGGCCATGGCCACGTCGCTGCTGGAGGACCTGGCGCGGCGCGGTCGTTCCCAGGGCATCCACCTGATCCTCGCGAGCCAGGACATCGCGGGCATCGACGCGTTCTGGGGCAAACCCGCCGTGTTCGAGCAGTGCACACTGCGCATCGCGATGCCGAAGGCGCGGCGGGTGCTGGCGGAGTCGAACCAGGCGGCCGTGTCGGCGCCCCGCTGGCACGCCGTCGTGAATCACGAGTCCGGTGTCGCGCACGGCAACCAGCTCGCCCACATCCCGGACGCGAGCGGCAAGAACACGTTCCCGGTGTTGCAGCGGCAGCTCTGGCAGCGCTACGCCTCGCACGGTCGGCCGAGACTGTTCGACGGCGCCGTCGCACCCCGCCTCGACGAACTCACGGCGTTCACCGCCCTCGCTCCCGGCAGCAGCAGGCCGAGAGCACTCGTGGGGCTGTCGATCGAGGTCGCCGACAACGCACACGGTGTCGAGCTACCCGCCGCACCGGGCCGCAACCTCGCCGTCCTCGGCAGCAGCACCGCCGAAGCGCTCTCCGTGCTCGACGCCGCGACCCGCTCCCTGGCCCGGCAACACGCACCGGGAACGGCGGAGTTCGTGCTCGGCTGCGCGGTGGACCGCTGTCTGGACGACGTCCGAGCTCTGGGCGACGACCTCGCCGCGCTCGGACACAAGGCCCCCGTGGTGCCGGCGAGCGAGCTCCCCGCCCTGATCGCCGAGCGCGCCGCACAGCTGTCCGAAGCGGATGGCGAGTGCTATCTCGTCCTCTACGGAGTCGACGCCGTCCTTCCCGCTCTCGAACACAAGGAACCGGGCAGGCCGAGTGGACTGGACCACCTGCGGGCTCTGCTCAAGCAGGGCCCGGTGAAGGGCCTGCACGTGCTGGGCTGGTGGCGCGGCGTGGCGCGGCTGAAGGACACGCTGGGCTTCGGCGGCACCGAGGACATCGGGGCCTGGGTGGCGCTCGACGTCCAGGGCAGCGAACTCGCGGCGTTCTGCGCGGGCCAGGTGGTGCACTGGGCGCCCCGAGCCGGCCGGGCGCTCTTCTTCGACCGCAGCACGCACGCGAGCCCGGAGGTCACCGTCCCGTTCCACCGCCCGGAGGCCGACCATGCCTGACGAACCGACCGCCGCCGTCCGCTACAAGGAGATCATGAGCGGGGCGCGCCGGTCCGCCGACGACGTCCGCGAGTGGGAACGGCGCCGCGTCGAGGAGCTGGAGTCGCGGATCGCCGAGGCGCAGGCCCGCGTCGAACGCCTCGCCGAGCAGGAGACCACCGTCCAGGAGCGGACCCACCGCTGGTGGCGGATGGCGTGCGACAACGTCGAACGACTGTCCTGGATCGAGCCCGGCGAGCTCCCGCCGCCGATCTCCTCCGCGAGGGGCGCGCACCTCGACCAGCACGTCGAGGAGGTCCGCAACGCCTACCGGGAACTGAAGGACGCCGTCGCCGCACTCGGCTGGCGCGCCCGGCGTTGAGCCTCGCGACGTCGCGGAGGTCCCGCCGAGGCCTTCAGGGTGACGGGCCTCGACGGGAACCGGCCTGGGCACTACCGGGGGACGAACCGCACGATCTGCGGGTCGTGGTCGCTCGCCTGGTCGGCGAACTCGGCGTTGACGTGCACGACGTCGTAGTCCACCCGGCGTGGGCCGCGCGAAACGAGCACGTGGTCGAGCACCTGCGAGGTGCCTTCGAAGACGTAGCTGTAGCGCTCGTGGGGCGGGAGCGTGTCGACCAGCGAGCGCAGCGCTCCCCCGCGGGTCAGCTCCCGGACGGTGGGCGAGAACGGGAAGTCGTTCAGGTCGCCCGCCACGACGACGTTGGCCTTGCGGTCCACCGCCAGCACGTCGTCCACGAAGTCGCGCACGACGTCCGCCTGCCGGATCCGCTGCTCCTCCGACGGCCGCGCCGGGGGCTGGAACCGGCCGTGCAGAGGCTGGTCGCCGCCCTTGGAGGCGAAGTGGTTCGCCACCACGAACACTGTGCGGCCATGGAAGACGAACTCGCCCACCAGCGGTTTCCGGCTCTCCGTCCACGCGGGATCGCCGGGTTCGATGCGGCCGGGCGACACCGACAGCCGGGGCCCGCGCCGGTCGCGCTCGACCCGGACCGCCGTCGTGGCGTCCCCGCCCTCGCGGTCGACGAACCGCACCCGCTCGGGGTCGAAGAGGAACCCGACACGGATGTTGCCGCCGGGCTGACCACCGTCGGCGCCGTCCTCGGGATCGATCTGCCGCCACTCGTACCGCGGTCCACCGGCGGCCACGATCGCCTCGGTGAACCGGCGCAACGTCTCGTCGGCGGACACCACGCCGTCACCGGCTCCGTCGGGCCCGTTGTCGTCCTGGATCTCCTCCAACGCGACGACGTCGGGCACCGCCAGGTTGTGGACGACACCCTCGGCGAGGCGGGCGAACTTCTCCGCACTGTCCACAGCGGACAAGTTTTCGACGTTGTAGGTGGCCACGGCCAACTCGCCCGGCCGCTGAGCGCGCGTGACCTCACGCTCCAGCCCGTTGTCCTTCACCTCGCCGAGCACGGTCGCCATGAGCGTGTATCCGCCGTAGGCGTCGTACTCCACCGGGCCGGACGTGACACCGGTGAGCATGTCGCCCGTGTTCCCCGACGGGAACGGCCGCTGCGAGAACGGGATCAGCGACTCGATCTTGAGCACTCCCGTGTTGGGGCGGTCGTAGCCGAGGTACACCGTGCCGCCCCGCGCGCTGGGGTTCTGCTCGGGTTTGGTCGTGACGTACAGCTCGTCGTAGTCGGTGCTGGGCCCGACCAGCCGGACGTCGGAGACGGAGACCAGCTCGCCCTCGTGCGCCTCCCAGAAGTCGAGCGCGTAGGTGTCGGGACGCAACGGCTCGTCCTCGATGGACCCGCCGGGCGTCGCCGTGAGTGCGTCGGGCACCGTGTCCGGCCCGACCACGAGCGCCTCGGGCACCTCGGCGCCCCGGGCCGTGACCGTCCATTCGGCGTCGACGAGCTCGGTCGTGGACTGCGCTGCCGTGGTCTCGGGATCGCCCGGGTGGTACTCGGCCACCGTGCCCACGACGGTGACCACATCGCCCGGAGCGACGTCCGGCGTGTGCGCACCGGTGAAGACGAACAGGCCCTCGCTCGTGCGCGGGTCGTCGT
Organism: Saccharomonospora azurea NA-128; assembly: GCF_000231055.2. Lineage (GTDB taxonomy): Bacteria > Actinomycetota > Actinomycetes > Mycobacteriales > Pseudonocardiaceae > Saccharomonospora > Saccharomonospora azurea. The sequence continues at coordinate 2,654,212 of NZ_CM001466.1, forward strand.
CCGGGCGGGGGTCCTGGATCCAGAACCCTCGGCTCGACCCGAAGGTCCGCTCCGCGGTCACCACGGCATCGACGCTCACGCGCTCTCCCAGGAGGGGTGAAAGCCGCGTGGTGCCCTGGATGTCGTGGACGCGGGTGGGCGTGGCGTCGGTGTCTAGCTGCGGGTGCGCCACCGCGCCGGGCGCGGCGAGCACCCCCAGGGCCGCCACGAGCAGGATGCTGCCCGCGATTCTCGCGCTGCGTGGGGAAGACTTCACCGGCGCATCCTTACCCATTCGAGTGAACGGAGAGAAGCCGCCGTTCGTCGGTGATGTCACGGTGGTGAAGCACCCGGTGCCGGTTCGGTTTCCGGCGACACCGCACGCAGTATGCGCCGCCCCCACTCACGCAGGTGGTCGGCGAGCTCCACCGGCTCGTGCACGCGGAACTCGTGCCCCAGCAGCGTGAGCTGGAACGCGAGCCACTCCAGTGTGTCCGCGTGGCAGCGCAGCAGACACCGACTCGCGTCGATCGGTTCGACCTCGCCCCACCGGGCGTCGACCTCGCAGGCGGGCGCGAACACGGTCACGACCGCGCTGTAGGTGGGCGCGAAACCGTACAGGTTGTCCGCCAGGAAGCTCGCCGCGTCGTCGGCGGGCAACTCCCGCGCCGGAACGCGGACGCCCGTCGCGAACGAATCACGGACCCGGTCGACGCGGAACACCCGCCAGTCGTCGCGGTCGAGGTCGAACGCGACCAGATACCAACGCCGCCCCGTCGGCACGAGCCGGTGCGGCTCGACGTGGCGCCGGGACGCCTCACCACGGTGCGAGCGGTAGGCGAACCGCAGTCGCTCGGTGTTGGTGATCGCCGCGGCCACGGTGGTGAGCACCTCCGGATCCACCGTGGCATCGAGCGGCTCCGGGACCGGGTCGATCGCGGTGTTCAACGTCGTGACCCGGTACCGCAGTCGCGACGGCAGCACCTGTTCCAACTTCGTCAGCGCCCGCACCGCGGCCTCACCCAGCCCGGTCACCGCGTGCCCCGCGGCGTTGCGCAGGCCCACGGCCACCGCGACGGCCTCCTCGTCGTCCAACAGCAACGGCGGCAGCGCGGTCCCCGCCACCAGGCGATAGCCGCCCTCGACCCCGCGCGACGCCACGACCGGGAACCCAGCCCGCGCAACCGCTCGACGTCCCGGCGGATCGTGCGGCGACTGACCCCCAACCGGCGCGCCAGCTCGCTGCCCGGCCACTCGCGCGGGGTCTGCAGCAGCGACAGCAGCCTCAGCAAGCGCGTGGGTGTGGTCATGAGCCAAGAGTGCCGGAGAAGGAGGACAGGTTCCGACCTCGTTGCGTTCTGTTCTTCAGCCCTGCCCGGTGGCGAGCCCTTCACAGGTCCGGACCACGGTCGAGACCGCCTGCCGCTCCGTGGAGGAGAGCACCGGGTTCTCCGCGTACGAGCGCCACATCCGCAGGATGCCCGCGGCGGTCTGGCGCACCGCCACCTCCGGCGGCTCCGACGCGGCGTCCAGCCCCAGCCGGGTCTGCGGCGCCTCACCGTAGCCGCCGACGAGGCGAGCGGCCTCGTCACCGAGGTCGCCGGGCAGGTTCACCCGGCCGGTGCGCAGGGTCGCGAACAAGCGCAGCTCCGCGAGTTCGTGTGCGCCGGTGAGCGTGCGTTCCAGCTCCGCGACCAGCGGCGCGGCGGACGGCCGCGGCTCCCTCCGCAGCATCACGCCGAGACCGAGCAACGCCGACCGTGCCTTCAACACGGGAGCACGGTCGGTGAAGTACCGGGACACCGCCTCCCCGAGGGCGTCGAAACCGCTGTGGCGGCACAACTCCGCCACGAGCGCCTGCGGCGTGCGAACGCCTCGCCGGATCAGCGTGGTGGCCAGCCGGACGCCGAAGAGCCCGAACCGGCCCAGCAGCTCGGCCCGCTGCGGGTCGGAGGCGAACCGGTCGGCCGACAGCAGCAGCGGGTCGAGTTCCGCCTCGGGGACGGCCGCCAGCGCGGCGAGCAGCTCGAAGTCGTCGGGCCGCAGGGTCCGGGCCGCGCGCGCGACGAGCCCGGCCACGGCGACCACGTCCTGGCACAACTCGGCGATCCAGCTCTCCCGCGCCCGCCGCCGGGCCACCTGCCGGGCCGAGCTGAGGGCGTCCACCCGGCCGCCACCGAGCTCGTCGGCCCGGGCGAGCACCGCGAGCGCGTGCACCGGAGGGAGCTTCGGCGACGGTTGGTCGTGGATCGCGCGCAGCAACGCGGCCTCGACGTCGTGCGGGCTCAGCAGGTAGAGCACCGCGTCCGCCTCCAGGCCGATCGACTCCGGCAGCGCGGCGGCCGAGTCCCGTCGTGTGAGCGACGTGTCGAGGACGAGCAGCTCGGGCCAGGTGTGTCGCGCCGGGACGTGCCGCCACGACATCGGCGGGTTGGGCGGAGCACCGTAGTCGGCCTCGCCGGTCAGCGCGGCCACGAGTGTCGAGGCGCCCGCGCCCGACAGGCCCGCCACCGCCACCCGCACCGGCTCACCGAGCCGCGTGAGGTGCCTGCGCACCCAGTTCGACGCCCGCGGATTGTCGGCGTAGACCTCCTGCGCCCGGTTGAGCAGTGACCACGCCCGATCGGCCAGGTTCATGCCGTGAGCCCCCGCGGTACCGACCGGGGAGCCAACGCCTCGGCCCGCCTGCGCAACAACTCCAGCTCGTCGATCCGCCGAGCCACGTCACGCATGGCCGTGCCGCGCTCCGCCGCCTCGGCGTCGATGACCTGCTTGACCCGCGCAGCCGCCTCGCTGATCTCCGTGCGCAGCTCCTGGGCCACCGTCGTGCACCGGTCGCGCAGTTCGCGATGGATCAGCCGCACGGTGTCCTTGCTTTCCTTGCCGTAGGCGAGGAAGAAGTCGTCGACGTAGCGGTGGGCCGCGCTGCGCGCCGCGGACTGCCTGCGCTTGAGTCGCGTGCCCCGTTCCTCGAACACGCTCTTCGCGCCGAACGCCACTCCCGCACCGATCGAGATCGGGTTGATGAGGTCCATTCCCGCCAACGTGGTGGCGAGACCGAACATCAGCAACCCGCTGTACGACCCGCGCATGCCGACGAACAGTTTCTGCCCGATCGAGAACTTCTCGAAGTTCGGTCCTCGCAGCTCGGCGATCTCGTCGGTGGGGCGCGCGGGAAGCACGTCCTCGGGCGCGAACGCGTCCGGACGGTGGACGGCGATGACGTTGGCGAGCTTCCGGGTGATCCACTCGAACCGGTCGAGCAACCACCGCGAGTTCGCTTCCGCCGCGGCCGTCAGGTTCTCGCGCAACCAGTCCTCGAACGCCGTCCAGTCCTTCGCCGGATCGGCCACCTCGAAGTACTCGTCCGCCTCCCGAAGGATGCGCCGCGTCCGGTCGCGCAGGTCGTAGTCCAGGTCGGCGGTGAGATCGGCCACCTCGTCCGACAGCATGGTCTGCCAGCGCGAGGCCTCCCGCTGCAACCGTTCGAGCTGCTTGCTCGCCGCGCGATAGCGGGCGGACAACTCGCTGTCACCGCCCTGCTGGAGCTCACGGAGCCGCTCGCGCAACGGGCCCATGATCCGCTCCGCGGCCAGCCCGGCGAGCAGCCCCGCGCACCGCCTGCGCAGCACGTCCACGTTGCCCATGAGCTCGTGGTGCAGGTACGAGACGAGCGCGGGAAAGCCGGACTCGGTGTTCAGCTCCGCGTCGTTCTTCCTCGCCGCGATCAACCGCAACGCCGACGAGACTCCGAACACCGTCACGGGCAGACCCTGCTGCTGCAGCCGCGCGCGCGTGCGCTCCGCCACGCGCTGCCACCCGGGCACGAGGTCGGTCTTGGTGAGCACGACGGCGACGGTGGGGCACCATGCCAGGACACGTTCCAGCACGTCCAGCTCGCCCGGCGCGAGCTCCCGCGTCACGTCGGTGGTCAGCAACACCGCGTCGGCGCTGGGCAGCGTGGCGAGCGCGGCGCGCGCGTGCTCGTCCGGTTCGGACCCGTAGGGCGGTGTGTCGACGAGCGTGAGACCCGTCTCCAGGAGCGCGCGGGGGAGTCCGATCTCGACTCGTGCCACGTCGGGACGGCCGTTGGCGACCGCGGTGGCCGACTCCACCGACACCGACGTCCGGTCGGCGCTCGTCAACGCCGGAGCACTGTGGGCGGGCCCTTCCAGCACGAGGCTGTCCGCGCCACGACCCGCCTCCACAAGCGGCACCGGGCTCCCCGGCACCAGAGCGGCCACGGGCCCGGTCGCGTACTCGATCACTGTCGGGACGGTGGTGGTGACGTCGTCGCCGACCGCGCACACCGCCGCACCGAGGAGTCCGTTGAGGAGTTGGCTCTTGCCCTGCCCCCGCGCACCGAGCACCACGACCCGCACCTTGGGTCCGGCCAGCTCGGCACGCCGGGCACGCAGTCGCCCGGCGAGGTCGGTCCGGTCGTGAGCGGCACAAGAACGGATCGCCTCGTCCAGGACGTCGAGCCACGGGGAAGCCTTCATCGATCGGACAGTGTGCCCTCTTCACGCAACGCAGTACAGGCCGGGCTCGTAATATCACCGAGCCCGGCCTGTTATCGGGATGAGATCACTCAGAGTCAGTGACCGAGGTCCAGGTCGTTGAGGCCCGCACCACCGGAGAGCAGATCTTCACCCTGCTCGGCGACCCCGCCGAGCGGGCTGCCACTGACGGTGTCGGCAACTTGGTCCACACCACTGCTCACCGGCTCCGCGACACGCGTGACGTCGTCGAGGTTCTCGGTGCCCACCGCGCTGCCGGCGGCGCCCCTGTCGTCAGCCGACTCGGGCATCGGGTTCAGAACCGGCAGGTCGGGCATCTCCGGCTTCTCGGCCGGAACGGCGAAGCCCAGCTGGTCGGGCAGCGAGTTGAGGTCCCTGTGCAGGTCCGACGCGAGGTCGTACACCGGGCCGGCCAGCTCGGGCAGGTCGGTGTCGAGGTCGACGACCTGGATCGGCTCGTCGATGTCCAACCCGAGGTCGCGAGGCTGCGAGAGCACCTGGTCGTCCAGCGTGGACGCGTTCGCGAGGTCGGCGGCACCGTCCACCGGGAGCGTCTGGGGGCCACCCAGGGGGAGGTCGGCGGGCACGTTCACCGGGAGGTCGCCGGACAGGTCCTCGGCGGCGTCGCGAACCGTCCCCGGCAGCGCGGCACCACCGGAGGTGACGTAGGTGGCCACCGTGCTCGCGGCGGCCTCACTGCCCCGCGTGAGCGTGTCGGCGTCGAGGCTGTCGACCACGTCGCCCTTGGTCGTGACCTCGGGGACGCTGACGCTCAGCTCGTCCGACACCTCGACCCCGTAGGCGCCGAAGGGCGTCTCCAGCGTGCCACCGGCGGCGTAGCCGTCCTCGGTGAGCAGCGCGGAACCCTCTCCCGACACCACGTCGCTACGCAGGCCCGCGCCACCCACGACGCTGTCCTCGGCCACGTCGCCGAACACGCCCGCGTCGAGCCGGTCGGCGCTCACGCCGCCCACGCCCGAGACGCCGTCGGCATCCGCGTCCAGCATGCCGTCCGCGGCACCCACGACACTGTCGACGGAGGCCATGCCGCCCGAGCTGTCCAGACCGACACCGCCCACACCGGACGCACGCGCGGCCAGGGTGTCGGTGTAGGAGCCGAGGTTCAGGCCGTTGTCGTCGAGCTGACCCGCGGTCTCACCGGTGACGGCACCGGTGTCGTAGCGCAGCACACCCGTCACGTCGTCCAGGGTGGCGCTTCCGCCCGCGGTGACTCCACCCACGACCGAGTCGAGGTCGGTGGCCTCGGTGACCTCCGACAGGTCGGCGCGCCCCTCCTGGGTCTGCGCCACGCCCCTGAGCTGCTCGATGACGTCGTCCACGCCGTTCAGCACGCCGTCCTCCGGCTCGGCGCCGACGCGGTCCATCACGAGCGGCACGACGTCCTGGACGTCCTGCGGGGTGATGCCCCCGAGACCGGCCACGTCGAGCATCCCGGTCGGGTCCTGCGCGAAGGCGGCACGGGCGGTGGCGTCGTTGAGCAGATTCACCACGAAGTCGTGCAGCGTCGGCTCCTGCGGGACGACTGCGGGCTCCGAGAGGGTGACGTCGTACTCGGTCTCCGCCTCGCCCTGTGCGTTCATCAAGGGTCTACTCCTTCGTCTGAAGCTGAAAATCCGTGTCGCCGCGCGACGGCCCGGCCGACGCTAGGGCTCCGGCGAGTCGAGGGGCATCGGGGAGAAGTCCCGGTTTTCCACCGCCCGCGTCGCCGAACGCGTTAGGGGCTTAGGGGATGCCGAACGGCCTATTCGGGGGTGTCATTCGGAGGCATGACTTTGATACGAAAGGAGTCATCCGCGTCGGCCCGTCCTTCCGGGACGGTGCGAGAACGTCGACACGAGCCGTGAGGGAACCGCCGTATATGCGCTATGTCCTGGGGATACACCTCGGCGCCACCCGTGTGAGCGCGGCGGTCTCCCGCTACCGCCGCGGTCACTGGAGTCCGCCCGAGGTCGTCCCCCTCGGGGGTTCCACTCGCTGGACCGAGTCCGTCCTGCACGTGTCCGGCCAGGGCGACCTCCTGGTCGGACACGCCGCGTTACGGCACGCGGTGACCGAGCCCGAACGGGTGGCACGGGCACCGTTGCACCGTACCGGCGATCCCGTGCCGTTCGTGTTGGGTGAGCTGTCCTACCCCGCGGAGGCGCTCGCCGCAGGCATGATCGGATGGGTCGCCGACCGGGTCGCCGAGACCGAGGCGGCCCACGCCGAACGCATCGTCGTGACCCACCCACCGAGCTGGTCGGCCTACCGGCGGGGCCTGCTGCACGAAGCCCTCGACGCGGCCGAGCTGCCCGGGGTCCTGGCGCTGCCGAGTCCGATCGCCGCGGCCGAGGGCCACTTGGGCACCCCGGACGTGACGCCCGTCGAGCCGGGTCGCCTGCTGGCGGTGTGCGCCCTCGGCGGCGTGCACGTGGAGACCGCCCTGCTGCGCCGGACTCCCCACGGCGTCGAGTTGCTCGCCCACAACGAGTCGTCGGAGCACGAGGCGGGCTGCAGGCTCGACGACCTGGTGGTCCGCCACGTCCTCGACCGTTCCGAAGTCGACGCCTCGGACCCGGGTGCGATGAGCCGCTTGCGGGGCGCCGCCATCGCCGCGAAGGAACGCCTCTCGACGACGACGGACGTGCTGGTCACCGACACCGTGTCGCTGAGCAGGCAGGAGTTCGAGCACCTCGCCACGCCGGTGCTGCGCAGCGCGGTGCGCAGACTGCGGCGCCTGCTCGTGCACGTTCCCGAAGGACAGCTCGCCGCGGCGGTGCTGGTGGGCGGCAGCGCGAACATCCCGCTCGCGGCCACGCTCGCGCGCGCCGAACTACCCTGCCCTGTCGTGGTCGCCGAGGATCCGGGTACCGCGCTGAGCCGCGGAGCAGCGCTCGCCGCACGACCGAGACCACACCCCAGACCGGGCCCGGCGCAGGAGCCACCGCCGGAGGCCGTGGAACCCGGGGATTCCGGCGCGCCCGGGAGCGGCGGCGCACTCGTCCCCGGCGTCGACGACGCACCCGCGCTGTCCGGGCAACCGGACGCGTTCGAGGACTTCGAACCACCGCCGCACCGGCCACCCGTCGAGATCACCCCACTGCAGCCTCCGCGCCGCCGGTTCTCCCGGCCGCGCCGCGGTGGCTCCCCCGAATCCCGAGACGAGGAACGCTGATGCCGTCACCCCACGTCGACTCCCCGGAGCGGCCCACCGCCCTCCGGACGTCCACCCGCGACGATCCCCTCCTCGACGAGCCCACCCGCGAACTGTGCGCCGCCGTCGCCGACGGTGTGCTCGCGCCCGCGCGGCTGGCGGTCGTCGCCCCGGGTGGACACGGGAAGACGGCCGTGCTGCGTCACCTGGCGCGCCGCTGCGAGAGCCGCGGCCTGGCGGTGGCGTGGTACGGGCAGCAGGAGCTCGACGGGGCACAGCTGGTTCTGGTCGACGACGCGCACCGCCTCGACGACGCCGCGCTCACGGAGTTGTGCGACCGCACGGCCGACGAGGTCACCGGACTCGTGATCGCGGCCCGCCCGTGGCCGCGTCCGGCCGCGTTGAACACGCTGCTCTCCCGGCTGCGTGGGCAGGTGGTCCTGCGCCCGCTCGACGTCCGCCGCATCGCGGCGATACTCGGGCGCGAGCGGGCCGACCTGGCCGAACTCGTCCGGGCCGAGACACTCGGTGTGCCCGGCTTCGTGGTGCGGCTCGCGGCCGCCCTCACCTCCGGGCACGGCGCTCCCGCGTCGGGCACGGCCGAGCCCGGCGCCGACCTCACCGGCCTTCCCGTAGCCCTGTTCGCGGAGTTCCGGCCCGACCTCGACCGGCTGTCGCCACAGACGCTGTCGTTGCTGCTGGCGGCCACCTCGGGAGCCGGGCTCGACGTGGACCTTCTCGCCGGTCTGCTCGACACCGACCACAACGGTGTCGCCCGTACCGTCGACGCGGCCAGGGCCTGCGGACTGCTGGCCCACGACGGCACACCGCTGCCGTTCGTGGCCCGCGCGGTGCGCCTCCTCGTTCCGGAGGAACGCCGGCTCGCGGTGTCGCAGCGGTTGGTGCGCATCCAGCTCGATCGCCGAGGACCGGTACTCGATCTGGTCCGGCCGTTGCTGGGCAGCGAGTTGAGCGGTGCGGAGCTCGCCGAGGCGTTCGAGGCCGCCGCCGACGAGGCCGCCGAGAACGATCCGCCCCTCGCCGCGACGTTGTACGCGGC
>NZ_CM001466.1:2663024-2742218 GCF_000231055.2 Saccharomonospora azurea NA-128
CCATCACGAGACCGAGGACGGTCACCACGGGAGTCAGCGTGTTGCGCAGGACGTGGACGTTGAACACCACGTGCTCGGGCAGGCCTTTCGAGCGTGCGGTGCGAACGTACTCCTTGCCCAGTTCCCGCTACGGCTGGCCGATGCGGTGATCGCCTCACCGGAAGCCGACGGCCGTGCCGACGCCGCGCGCACGGCCGCCACCGCCTTCGTCCACAAAGGCCAGCTCGACCGCGCACAGGACCTGTACCGCTGGTCGGACACCCGGCTCTCGCGACTGCACGCCGCCCTGGTCTCGGTGCAGCAGGGCAAGCTGGCCGACGCCGAGTCGCTGCTGGAGGCGCCGGGCAACGGAGAACCTCCCACACTGGTCACCGCGGCCACCGCGGCACTCGTGCGAGGTGCGATCGAGTCGGTGACCACCGGTCCGGCCGCCGCTCTGTCCACGTTGTCCGATGCGGCCGAGACGCTCGACCCGGTGGGTCGCTCGCTGTTCCTGCCCGACACCCCGGCCGCCGTCGGTGCCCTGGTCGGCATGCAGTGCGGTGAACTTCCGCTCGCCGAAGCGCTGCTCGACCACGCCGTGAAGGCCGACGGCGGAGGACGCACCGCCCGCACCCGGCACCTGCTGCTGTCGGCGTGGATCTCCATGCTGCGCGGCGACACGGAGACGGCCTCGCGCACGCTCAACTCGGTGGGCGGCGAGCTGTCCGCACGCGACTGGTTGTTCTCGGTCGGCCTGCGCGCGGGCATCGCCCGCCGGTCGAGCGACTTGTCCGCGTTGCGCGACATCTGGGCGGACGTGCGTGAGGCGGTGCTGCGGCTGCGCGTCGACCTGTTCACGATCCTGCCGTTCGCCGAGCTCGCCGTCGCGGCCGCACGCGTCGGCGAGCGGGAACGCCTCGCGCACCACCTGCGGCGCGCCCGGTCCCTGCTCGCCACGCTCGGGGACCCACCGCTGTGGTCGTCGACGTTGCACTGGAACGGCCTGCACGCGGCCGTCACCGCCGACCGCCGCGACGAGGCCGCCGAGCACGCGCGGGCGTTGTCGCGGTTCGCCGACCACAGCGACTACCACCAGGCTCTCGCCGACGCCGCCGCGTGCTGGATCGACGCACTCGGCGGAGCGGTCGACGCCGAACGCGTCGAGTCGGCCGCGCGGGCCCTCCACACCGCGGGGCTCTGCTGGGACGCCGCCCGGCTCGCCGGTCAGGCCGCCATCCGCACCACCGACCGCTCCGCGATGGTGACGCTGCTCGAAAGCGCTCGCGCGCTGCAGACCGGGGCGACGACGAACACCCCGCAGCCGGCCTCCCGACCCGACTCCAGCGTCCTCAGTGAACGCGAACGCCAGGTGGCCGAGCTGGTCGTCTCCGGCCTGACCTACCGGCAGGTGGGCGATCGGCTGTTCATCTCCGCCAAGACGGTCGAGCACCACGTGGCGCGCATGCGGCAACGGCTGGGCGCCACGAGCCGTGCCGAGCTGCTCGCGGAGCTGCGCACTCTGGTCACGACGTAGCGACGCGGTCGACCACCGAGCCGTCCGCGGCCCGCCAGACCAGGGAACCGCCCTGGAAGTCGCTGCGCCGCCCACCGGTGACGGAGTACTCGCTCGTCACCGGATAGCCGAGGTAGGACCGCTCCCACCCCAGCTCGGCCCACCGGGTGCGGATCGGGCCGTGGACGGCGTGGGCTCCCGTGCGCGGTGTCCAGTAGACGGACCCGCCCTTGGTGAAGTGGTTGTACCGCCCGACGCCGTCGGGGGCGCGCCGCTCGTCGGTCGTCGGATAGCCGAGCCGTCCGCGTTCCCAATCCATCGCGGCCCACCGCTTGCGGATCTCACCCCAGATGGCGTGGGCCCCGGTCTCCGGTGTCCAGTAGACCGACGCGGTGCGGCTGTAGGGCGTGCCGAGGAAGTGGTTGAACCGGCCTCTGCCGTCCGGCGTCACGGTCTGGTCGGTGGTGGGCGGCCCGAAGCGCTCGTGCCCACCCAGCTCGACGTACTTCTCGGCGATGGGGCCGTGCACCTCGTGCGTCCCCGTGCGCGCCGACCAGTACAGCCGGCCCCGGGCATGCTCGCGGTAGTACATCCCGCCGTCGATCACCACGGGGCCCGTCGGCGGGCCCAGCACCTGCCGCAGCTCCGGCTCCGCGTCGTAGCGCTGCTCCACCGGAGTGGCGTAGACGGCGCTGACGGTGGCGTCCTCGTCCGGCATCGTGATCGTGCGCGCGCGTTCCGGCTCGCCGTCGTCCCAGTGTGAGAACACCGAGACGCCGTCCGCCGCGATGCGCTGCGCGGTGATGCCCACCGTGGCGCCCGCGGTCACCATCGCGGTCCCGCCCGTACCGGCGGACGTGTCGTCGTCGCCCTCGCTCGTGATCTCCACCGCGGCGGGCACGTTGCTCGACAGCCTCAGCCGATGCTCCCTCGGCAGCGCCTCGTAGGTGTGGGTCGCGGACACGCCGGCGCTGTCGGTGGCGGTGGCGGTGAGCTCCATGTGCGAGTCGGGGTGATCGGTGAACGGGACGCTGAACCGCATCCCCTCCCCGGTCTCCGTGGGATGCGCGTGGCAGGTCTCCTGCTCCGGGCAGTGCACCACCGTGGCCTGCCAGCGCACGTCGACCATCCCATCCTCGTCGTCGGTAGCGAGCACGCTCACCGACACCGGCTCCCCCACCGCGTACGTGTGATCGTCACGCTGCTGCGCGCGCAACACCGGCGTGTGGTTGCCGGGGACCACGGTCACCTCCGCGCTGCCCTGGGCGCCCGCGGGATCGGTGACCGTGAGCGTGGCGGTGAACTGCTCGGCCTCCTCGCCGTAGGTGTGCTCGACACGCTCGCCCTCGGCGCTGCTGCCGTCACCGAAGTCCCAGGTGTAAGACAGGCCGTCACCGTCGAAGTCGAACGAGCCCGACCCGTCGAAGGTCACCGTGCGCGTCTCGGGATCGGTGTCGACGCCGATGCGCGCGACGGGAGCCTGGTTGCCCGCCGCGTAGACGAGGCGCTTGAGCTTGCCCGACTCGATGTCGGCGAACACGATGTCGCCGTTGGCCGCGGTGGCGAACTTGACCGGGCGGCCGACGTGCGTGCCGAGCGGCGGGCTCTGCGGTTCCTGCGTCAACCGGCCCCGGTGGTCGTACCGCAACGTCCACAGCTTCTTGTGGGTGTAGTCGCCGAAGAAGTACGCGCCCCGGTACTGCTCCGGGTAGGCCGAGCCCGTGTAGACCACACCGCCGGTGACGCTGTTGGCGTTGTCGACGCCCTTGCCGTGGCGGAACGTCACGAGCGGAGCCGTGTTCGGCGCGTCCTCGCACTCGGGCAGGTCGCGGTACCCGGGGGTGCGTTCGTTGCCTTCCCAGCAGGGCCAGCCGTAGTCGCGGCCCGGCTGCACGACGTTGATCTCCTCCCAGCGGTTCCACCCCACCTCACCGAGGACGGGCAGTCCGGTGCGCGGGTCCAGCGAGAGCCGGAAGGGGCTGCGGAAACCGCTCGCGAAGATCTTGCTGCGCGCGGAGCCGGGGGACTCCGGGTCGTAGAAGGGATTGCTCGCAGCACCCTGCCCGTCGGCGGTCAGGTGCAGGATCTTGCCCTGCAACGCGTGCGGCTTCTGCGCCCGCAAGGCCAGCCGGTCGGTCTCGGTGTAGCTGGCGACGTCGCCGACCGAGACCCAGATCGTGCCGTCGTCGTCGGACACGATGCCGGTGATCCCGTGGACGTTGGCTTCCCCGGGAAGACGCAACAACTCCGTCTCGCCGGTGAGCCCCTCGGGCTCGTCGGCCCCGGTGACCTCCCAGCGGGACAGCGTGAGGTCGTAGGCACCGCCGCCCACGGGCACCGACCGCGCGAGGTAGATGTGCCGGGAGCTCTCGTAGTCGGCGGCGACCGCGAGTCCCACGAGGCCCATGTCCTGTTGCGACTCCACGGCGAGGCTGCGCAGGGTCCGGGAACGACCGTCGGTGGACACCCACGCGACGGTGCCCGTCTTGCCCGTGCTGAGCACGCTGCCGTCGGGCAGGTAGGCGAAGTCGGTCAGGTTGCCCGGCGACTGCCCGCTGGGCAGTTCCTGCAGCGAGAAACCGGGAGGCAGGTGCGGCTCCTCCGCGAGCGCACGGCTGCCGTCCCACACTCCGATCGCGGTGAGGCCGACCACCAGCACCGTCGAGGCGACGATGGCGACCAGCCGCGCGAACAGACGGTTCCCAAGAGAGCACATACCGTCACCTTCGACGGCCGGTGCGCGGACGTTTCAGCGGACACGCCGTTCGAGTTATCTCAGGCCCGGGTCAGGTGAACACGTCCACTCGTCCGAGCGGAAACGTCGTGACGGAGTGCTGAACAGAAGAAGCCGGACGACCCGTGTGGGTCGCCCGGCTTCTCGTGGCGGTAGCGGTGGGATTTGAACCCACGGACGGTCTCCCGTCACACGATTTCGAGTCGTGCTCCTTCGGCCGCTCGGACACGCTACCGCCGAAAACGATACTGCATGGCCCTCACCTGATCGACGACGGGTCCACCGAAATATCTCCGCCCTGGTCAGCCCGGTTCCGGTGCCCGGAGAAGAAGTCGTCCAACAACGCCGAGCACTCCGCCTCCAACACCCCACCCAGGACCTCGGGCCGGTGGTTGAGCCTGCGGTCGCGCACGACGTCCCACAGCGACCCCACCGCCCCCGTCCTGGGCTCCCAGGCTCCGAAGACGACCCGCGCCACGCGCGCGAGCACGAGCGCTCCCGCACACATCGTGCAGGGCTCCACGGTCACGGCGAGCGTGCAGCCCTCCAGCCGCCACCCGTCCCCGTGCACGCGAGCCGCCTCGCGCAGCGCCAGCACCTCCGCGTGCGCGGTGGGATCACCCAGCTCCTCCCGCGCGTTGTGCGCGCCCGCCAGCAAGCTCCCGTCCGGAGCGAACACGGCGGCGCCGATGGGAACGTCCGCGGTGTCCCGAGCGCGCTCGGCGAAGCGGAGGGCCACGCGCACGGCGTCGAGGTCGGCTTGCCCGGCGATCACAGTTCTTCGAGCAGGGCCGAGAACTCGTCGGCGAACCCGCAGCGCTGCGCGACCATCTGCAGCTGCTCGTCGGGATAGAGCTCGACCTCGTTGACGATGACCTCCAGCTCCGCCTTCGGCATCCCGAGATCAGCGAGGATCTCCAGATCACCGGCGGGCCACACCACGTCGTCGTCATCGTCGGGCGCGTCGGCGCGCAGCAGGTCGAGCACGTCGGCGGCGATGTCGTAGTCCAGTGCGGCCGCCGCGTCGGACAGCAGCAGGGACACGCCACTCGGTGTCGGCCGGACGACGACGAAGAACTCGTCGTCCACCGCGAGCAGCCCGAACACCGCGCCGGTCGAGCGCAGCTTGCGCAGCTCGGTGATGGTGGTGTCCAGCTCGGTCAGCGCCGCGTCGTCCAGGCGCTCACAACGCCAACGACCGTCCTCGCGCACGACGGCCACCGCGAATCCCGTGACCGGCCCATCCACCGCCATACGACCACCGTATACCGCCGGAGCGGTGGACAACCGACGAACGACGGTGGGCACTCGTGCCACTATCGGAACATGACCGGACCGACCGACCTGCCCTCCCTGCCCGACGCCCGGTTCGCCGGCCTGCTCGACGAGGCGAAGGCGCTTCAGCCGAGCACCGTGGCGCTGCGGCGCGCCATCCACCGCCGTCCCGAACTCGGGCTCCAGCTGCCCGAGACACAGCAGGCGGTGCTCGACGCGCTCGACGGCCTGCCCATCGAGACCACGCTGGGCACCACGACCACGTCCGTCACCGGGGTGTTGCGCGGCTCCCAGCCCGGCCCGGCCGTGCTGCTGCGGGCCGACATGGACGCGTTGCCGATGCCCGAGAACACCGGCCTGGAGTTCGCCTCCGAGGTGCCGAACGCGATGCACGCGTGCGGCCACGACACCCACGTGGCCATGCTCGCGGGAGCGGCTCGGCTGCTGTCCGACCACGTCGACGAACTGGCCGGCTCGGTGGTCTTCATGTTCCAGCCCGGCGAGGAAGGGCACCACGGCGCCCGGCACATGATCCACGAAGGCGTGTTGGACGCGCCCGGCACCAGGGTGCAGGGCGCCTTCGCCCTCCACACCTTCGCCAACCTGCCCACCGGGGTCGTCGCGACCAAGTCCGGCCCCGTCATGGCCTCGGCCGACAGCTTCACCGTGCGGGTCGTCGGCAAGGGCGGGCACGGTTCCATGCCGCACAACGCCGTCGACCCGATCCCCGCGGCGGCCGAGATCGTCACGGCGTTGCAGACGCGCGTGACCCGGTCGGTGGACGTCTTCGACCCCGCGGTCGTCACCGTCACCCGCATCGCAGGCGGCACGACCGACAACGTGATCCCGGAGGTCGCCGAGCTGGAGGGCACCATCCGGACGCTGTCCGAACGCACCCGAGCGCACCTGCGCACGGAGGTGCCGCGCGTGGCCGAGCAGATCGGTGAGGTCCACGGCTGCCGCGTGCTCGCGGACGTGGTCCCCGGCTTCCCCGTCACCGCGACCGACGAGACCGAGACCCAGCGCGTGCTCGACCTCGCCGCCGAGGTGCTCGGTGCCGACCGGTCGCAGCGGATGCCCCACCCGATCATGGGTGCGGAGGACTTCTCCTACGTGCTGCAGCGCGTGCCGGGTGCATTCGCGTTCCTCGGCGCGTGCCCTTCCGGCACCGACCCCGCCGAGGCGGCGCCGAACCACTCCAACCGCGTCCGCTACGACGAGGACGCGCTCGCCTACGGCGTGGCCATGTACGCCGCCTACGCGCTCGACAGCCTGCGCCGGTGACGGGGAGCCGATAGGGCAGGATGTGCGGCGATGAACACCGTGCGTGACGTGTGCGTGATCGGGCTCGGACTGATCGGCGGCTCCGTGCTGCGGGCCGCCGTCGCCTCGGGCCGCAAGGCCTGGGGCGCCTCGACGTCCACCTCGGACACCGAGGCGGCCGCGGCCGACGGCTACGACGTCGTCGGCGGCGACGACGCGGTCGCCGAGGCACTGCGCCGAGCCGCCGCGGCCGACGCCGTCGTCGTGCTCGCCGTCCCGCTGACGGCGGTCCGATCCGTGCTCGCCCTGGTCGAGCGCCACGCGCCGGGGTGCCTGCTGACCGACGTGACCAGCGTGAAAGTGCCGGTCCGTGAGGCGGTGCGCGCCGTCGCGCCGTCCGTGACGTTCGTCGGCGGGCATCCGATGGCGGGGACGGCAGAATCGGGCTGGCAGGCGGCGAAGGACGACCTCTTCTCCGGCGCCGCCTGGGTGACGACCGTGGACGACGACACCGACCTCACCGCCTGGCGGGAGGTGTCCGCCCTGGCCGTCGCCCTCGGCGCGCGCGTGGTGCCGCTGGAGTCCGAAACCCACGACGAGACGGTGGCCCGCGTCTCGCACGTCGGGCATCTGCTGGCGGCGGTGCTCGCGTCGGTCGGCGCGGCCGGAGGTCCCGTCGCGGCCGCACTCGCGGCCGGGTCGTTCGCCGACGGGACCCGGGTGGCCGGTACCCGGCCCGCACTCGTGCAGGCCATGACCGAGGGCAATCGCGCCGCTCTGCTGTCCGTGGTCGACGAGGCACTGGGCGCGCTCGGGGCGGCCCGGGGTTCACTCGCGTCGACCGGCGGCCTGGCCTCCACGATCGAGGCCGGTCACGAGGCGCTCCGGCGGATGACGGACCAGAGGAACGCGCCGAGGACGAGCGTGCGCGTGCGGCTGTCCGCACCCGACGCCCGCGACGCGCTCCTCTCGGTCGGGCACCGCGGCGGCCACGTCACCGGGTTCGACGGCGACGTGGCCCTGGCCGACGTGCCCTGACGCGGCGGGTCAGGCCTGAGGCCGGGGAGGTGGCGGCTGACCGCCCGGCTGTCCCGTGTCGCCGCCACCGGCGTTCTTGTGCAGGAACTTCTTCGCCTTCTCCGTCGCGTTGTCGATCTTGCTCGACTGCTTGCCGAACCGGGACTTGGCCATGCCGCTCGCCTTGTCCAGGCCCTGCTCGATCTTGTCGCTGTTCTTGGTCAGCGCGTCCTGAGCCTTGTGCTTCAGCTCGTTGAAGTTGATGCCCATACCACCAATGGACCAGCATCGGCTCGATCCCGCAACGCGAGCGCCGCGGCACGGGAGTCACCGCACGTGCCGGAACCTGCGCGGGTCGGGCCCGGCGACGGCGTCCACCGCGCTCGTGAGTTGAGTGCGGACGTCGGCGAGCACCTCGCCCTCGGGCAGCTCGATCTCGGGTGCCTTGAGCCCGGTGCGCACGGCGAGGGCGATCTCCGCGAGCGCGGCGCGGACCTTGCGGACCTCACGTTCCGGAGGTGGTTCCGTCGCCCCCTGGTCGATCGCCACCCCGACCGCGGTCACCGCGTCGGTGAGTTGTTCCAGAGCCACGATGGCGGGCCACCAGGCGACCGCCTGCCGTCCCGCCGCCGAGGGTTCCACCACGATCTGCTGGAACGCCGTCCGCAGGTTCGACAGCTCGCGGTAGCAGTTCCTGCGCCTGCGGGAGCGCGCGAGCCGGGCGTCCTCGTCGGCGACCGGGCGGAGCGCGTACTCGGCGTACTCGGAGATCGCCTCGGCGGCGTCGGCGAGCCGGCCGCCGAGCACGGGCCTGCGGCTGCCCGGCCAGAGCAGGTAACCGAACACAAGCACCAGCACGCAGCCGATCGCGGTGTCGATCACGCGCACGGACGCCACGGCGTAGTCCCCCGACGACAACGCCATCTGCACCAGGATCACCGGGGTGACGAACGCGCTCAACAAGCCGTAGTGCCGTCCCTTCCCGATCGCCACGCCCATCCCGAACAGCGCCACCACCAGGGCCAGCGCCGGGCCGTACGGCACCATCGACAGCGCCAGCGTGCCGATCCCCGCGCCCACGACGGTGCCGAGCCCGCGCAGCACCGCTCGCCCGAACACCGACCCGTAGTCGGGTTTGAGCACGAGCCCGACGGTGAGCGTGATCCAGTACGACCGGTCCATCGGCAGCACGAGCCGCAACAACTCCGCCAGCGCCACGCACACCGTCAGCCGCACCGCCGCGGACCAGACCAGCGGACCGGACGCGAGCGTCTTCACCCACGCGACGACCCGCTCCCACGCAGAAGGCCGGGTACGTCGCAGTCGCTCCTCGTCCGGGCCGAGGTCACGCAACGCCTGGTACAGCGCGGCCACGGCGGGCGCCGTGTCGGGACGCGGTTCCTCCGGCAACCGGGGTGCCCGGGGCAGCGGCCTGTCGGACAGGACGGCCGTGGCGAGGTCGGTGACGTGGGCGATGAGCTCCCGGGGTGGGCGCACACCCGAGTTCACGGCCGCCACCGTCGCCTCGATCGCCGGGGTGGTGGCGGTGAGCAGGTTGAGCAGTTTGCGGTAGGTGTCGTCGCGGCCCGGCAGCCACGAGCGGGCGCGCAGCAGGCGGTCGTAGGCGGTGTTCAGCGCCTTCGTGAGCTGGTGTCGCGCGTCCAGTGCGGCCTCGTCGTCGCCCGCCTCGGCGGCCGACAGCATCGTCGCGAGTTCGAGGTAGACCTGGGCGACCGCGCTGCGTTCCGGGCTCGTGGCGCGCACGGTCCAGCCCACGAGCGCCACGAAGAGTCCCCAGCCGGCTCCGACGCAGAACAGGGTCAGCGACACCCACGCCGCCGACCCGTCACTCACCAGCCCCGAGCCGAGGACGGTGAAGACGAACAGCTGCAGCGCCGCGATCGACGCGTTGCTTCCCGCGTCGCTGATCAGGGCCGACACCGCCGCGACGACGATGACGACCACGACGGACATCACCGGGTCGTCCCCGGTCAGGATGCCGAGTCCGAAACCGAGAACGGCCGCGCTCAACGCACCGACGAGCCGCACCGCGCGGCCCCGGTACGTGTCCGTGGTGTCGGCGGTGATCGACGGCAGTGCGCCGGTGGACGCCAGCGCGCCGTAGCCGATGTTGCCGAGCAGGTAGCCGACCACGATCGGCACCGAGAGGACGACCGCGGCGCGCAGCAGCTGGTTCCACCGGATCGGGTCCAGCGGAACCCGTAGCAGGTGCACGACCCACCGAGGGGTGGCGCTGCGACGGCCGGACGCATCCACGTCGACCATCTTGACGCACGGCACACGGCGGGGCTGACCGCGACGATCCCGCCGCAACGCCGCCGACCTCTCACCCGGCGCCGAGGCACAGGAACGGGCGGCGGAACGGGTCCACGGCCGTGGCCTCGGCGAGCGCCACGGCGGGGGACCGTCCCGCGGCGAGCCGGGTGTGCAGGTCGGTCATCGCCTCCGCCGACGCGTGGTCGCCGACGCGCGCCACCGCACCGACCACGGTGCGGCACCCGCTCGCCAACAGCGCCCCGGCGAACCCGAGCGCCTCCTCGCCCGGCCGGATGTGGCTCAACGCCAGCTCGCACGCGGCCAGCACCACGCGGTCGGGTGGGTTGGGCAGGCGCGCGGCCTCGTGAGCGAACAGCGGGCCGTCCACCAGTTCGAGGCGAGAGAACAACGCGTTCGCCGGTTCGTGGGCGCCGTGCGCGACGAGGTGGGCGAGGCCCGACCCGTCGAGTGCCTCCAGCACCGCGCCACTCGTCGCCTTCTCACCGTCCACCAGGTGCGCCGTCGGATACACCGACGTCAGGTTGCCCACCTCGCCGACGGCCCCCGGCACGCCCGGACCGCCGACCAGGACCACCGGTTCGGGTTGCGCGGCGCTCGCGGCGCCGAGCCACGCCGTGGCGGACGGGGCCAGTGACAGCGGTCGGCCCCGCAAGCTCGGCAGCGCTCCCCACGGCAACGCGTGCAACGCACCCGTCGGGATGATCACCAGCTCGCGATCGCCGATGAGGTGCCCGAGCGGTTCGAGCAACACGTCGTTCAGCCGGTCGGCCCGGCGTCGTGCCGAGGACAGCACCGCCGCGGCGAGGGGCGCGGGCAGGTGGTCCGGGGCGAGCGCGTCGAGGTCCGCCCGCAACTGGTGGGTGATCTCCACCGCATCGCCCAACGGGCCCAGCCGCACGAGCGCGAACCGGCCGTCGCGCACCACCACGGCGGCGAGCGTGTCCGCGTGGCCGACGAAGCTCACCATCACGCGTTCCCCGAGCTCGGTGGCAACCTGCTCCGGTGAGGCGACGGGGCGGGGCCGCCCCCACTGGCTCGTATACCAGCCGAGCCTGCTCGCCTCCCGCTGCAACCACGCGTACCGGTTCTCCAGCGCCGTCACCGGCTTGCCCGCCAACCGGTTCTGCTGCACCGAACGCTGCACGTGCCGCATCTCGGCGAGGTACTTCGCCAGCACCGGGTCGTCGATCGCCGGCATCGGCTCGTAGCGGTACACCTGCGCCCGGGTGCGTTCCTGCCAGGCGAAGAGGCGGCGCGCACCGTCCTGTCCCGACGCACTCTCCAACACGAGCCCGACGGCCAGCGTGCCCAGTTCCTGCCCGTGGACCGCGGTGCCGCAGAGCAGGTCGAGCCCGCCCATGCGGTCGCGGGCTCGGCCGAGTTCCGCCAGCCCGGCCCGGGCCTGCGCCAACGCCGCACGCCGGTTCCCGGTGGCCACGGCGAGCTCGGCCCGGCACAGCCGCAGCAGCATGCGGTGGTCGACCGGGCTGGTGCGACGCGGCTTCGGCACGCTGTCGAGCAACGCCTTCGCGTCGTCCGACTCGCCCCGCCGCAGGCGCAGCCGCACCGCGAGCAGGCGGGCGGCGGCGGTCTCGTCGCGCAGCCCGAGCTCCGCCAGCCGCTGCGACACCTCGACCAGCGCCAACGGCAAGCGGGCAGGCGGTCGTCGTCCGCCTTCGAGGACCTCGGTGGCGTCGGCGCGAAGCCGCGCGAGTGCGGCCACCTCCGCCCACGGCAGGTTGCCGCGCCGCAGGAACCGGCGGCGGGCCGACACGGCGAGGCGTCGGGCGGCGTCGAACTGTCCCTCCAGCAACGCGGCGGCCGCCCTCGCCACCTCCGCCTCCGCCAGGTCCTGGATCACGCGGTTGCGCCGGAGATCCGGTAGCGCCTCGTCCAGATGGCGCCCGGCCTCCGTGGCGAGGCCCGCCACGAGCAGCGCCCGCGCCTGATCGAGACGGACGCGCGCCACCCACCCCGGCGCCGCCTTCTCCAGAATGCGGGCCGCTTCGTCGTAGTGCCGCAACGCACCCGGGATGTCGCCGGTGAGCTGCGCGAGGTCCCCCAGCCCGTGCCGCGCCTTGCCCTCGATCCGGGTCAGCCGGTGCTCGGCCGCCAACCGGATGGCCCGGTGGAAGTCCTGCGCCGCCGCGTCGAGAGCGCCGGTCTCGGCATGGATCTGTGCCCGGTTCGTCAGCGTGCGCGCCAGCAGCAGGCCGTCGTCGTGCTGCAGGTTCTCGAGCGCGGGAATGATCGCGTCGAACAACGCGACGGACTCCGACGCCCGACCGACCCGGAACAACAACAGCGCCCGCTGCCCCGTGATCACGGCGTCGAGCTCGCGGCGCAGCCGCCCTTCCGGAAGCAGCTCCAGCTCCGCCCTCGCCCGCTTCAGACCACGGAAACCGTCGGCCGTCGACCCGACCTCCGAGGTCGCGAGTGCCAGGCTGATACGGACCCGGATCCGCGCGGCGACCCACTCCGCGGTGTCGCGCCCCGAGGTCTCGATCAGGCGCAACGCCTTCCGCAGCAGGCCGATGGCTTCGACGTTGTGCGCGCTCGCCGCCGCGTTGTTCGCCCTACGCTGCAGTGCGAGAACGGCGGAGAGCCGCGCGGTGTGAGGAGACACGCCGCCCGATCAGAGCACCACCGCGGGCGTCACCACCGTGCGTCGCCCACCTTCGCCACCGACGTGGACGACGATCTGGGTGGTTCCGCTCGGGACGTCGTTCAGCACGAACCGGCCCCCGTCGTCGGCCACGGTGGAACACGTGTCGTGGCCCGCGACCCGGACCTCGACGGCGTGCTCCCCCTCCGGCACCAGCCAGCCGTCGATGCGGTGTTTCGGCCCCGTCTTCGTGAGGTTGACCATGACGGTGAGGTCGCTGACGGTGAACGTGATCGTGCCCTGCGCGACGCTGCGGACCCCCGACAGCGCGTCGGCCCGCTCCCACTGCGCCACCTCGACGTCGAGGTCCTCCAGGGCGAGCGCGAACTGCACCCGCTCGACGAGGTCGGCGGGCGGCGGGTCGAACGAGTCGATCAGCCGGTCGAGGTCCAACAGCAGTGTGTCGTCGTCCGAGTAGGAGCTGCTGTCATGCATCGGCTGTCCCCTCCGTAGCGTCCAGCGCCTCCCGCAGGCGCCGTAGGCACCGGCCTCTCGTCGGGCCGACACTCCCACGCGGCATCCGCAGCACATCGGCCACCAGGCCGTACTCGGCCCGGCCCGCCAGCACCGTCAGCCGGATCAACTCCTGGCACCGGTCGGGCAGTCGGCGGAACGCCTCCCAGATGCGCCGATCGCGGTCGGCGCGCACGGCCTCGGCCTCCGGCTCGGGCTGGCTGCTCGGCATGTTCTCGGCCAACTCGTCGGTCAGCGGCACCGGCCGGTTCAACCGCTCGGCCACGGTGCGGGACTCGCGGCGCGCCGTGGTGATCAGCCACTTCGCGAGCGCCTTCGGGTCCTCGATCCGTTCCAGGTTGCGGAAGAGGGCGAGCCACACGGTCTGGACCACGTCCTCGGCCGTGTGCCTGTCGAGGCCGTTACCCCGCGCCACCTGCCACACCAGCGGGGTCAGTTCCTTGACCAACCGGTTCATGGCACTGCGGTCGCCGGCCTTCGCGGCATGCATGCACGCCGCGTAGAGGTCGTGACCGCGCAACCCGTCCCACGACGGATCGGCCTCGGCCGTTCTGGCGTCGGTCAACGTATCCGCCTTCCCGAATCTCGATGTCGATATTCGCGTTGGCAGTATCTCGGGCTCCTGGGAGCGACACATCAAGTTGCAGGAAAGCAATCGCATACTCACACGTTCGGACTAGTGGACATGGCGAAACGGACCGAGCGGCACGGCCGGGGATCCCGCGACCGCGACCGCTCGGTGTCGATGAGGTGCCGACCGGCAATGACGACGTCGACGACGTCGACCACCGGTCGGCGGACCTCACCTCCCCCGGGAGCCCCACCCCAGTCAGGCTCCCGACCCGGTTGGTCGCCACCCCCACCGACGCACTCGTCGGCGACCACTCGGGCCTCCCCTGCACGACGCCGTGACCAGCGGTCGCCCCGGATCGGGCGACCGCTGCACCACGGCTGCGCGGTGGCACCGACCCGGAACCGGCCGGCGGTCACCGCGCCTCCCCCCTACTGCGACCTGCCGCCGGGCTCCCCCCGAGCCCGGCGGCATCCCCCGGTCGTGTGGTGCGGCGGTGGCCGGCGGCCCCCTCGACTGCCGGCCACCTGCTCGTCACGTGGGTCGCTCGCTCAGACGAGCAACTGATCGATGTGCCCACGCGAGTCCTCGTGATACGCCACCGGCAGCCGGTGGTTCTTCGCCAGCAACGCCAACGTCGCCAGGTGTCCGTGTCCGCTCTCCGACGCCGACGACAGCTGCCGCCAGCCCACGCCGTGGACCGCGACCCAGACCCCCTCGCTCTTCGTCGCCGCCCACAGGTGCGTGATGGCCGCGCCGTGCACCCATCCGCCCGGCGAGGCGGACTGCCGGTCCTCGCCGCCCGGTCCCGGCGTCGGGGCCGGACTCGGCGCGGGACTCACCGGCGGAACCGGCTCCGCACCGGCCACACCGGACCCGCCGAACGGCCGAGGAGCGTCGAACGGCGGCCGATAGGGGTCCCAGCCCATGGGTTGCGGACGCGTGGGCGGCAGGTACGGGTCCCACCCGCTCGGATAGACCGGGCGCACCGGCGGCGAGTACGGGTCCCACCCGCTCGGCGCGACCGGCGCCGTGCGCGACGGCGGCGAGTACGGGTCCCAGCCCGTCGGCGGAAGCGGTACCGTCCCGCCCGGAACCGTCTTCTCCTCCGTCGGCTCGCTCTGCGGCGCCGTGGTGTCGGATTCGGCCCTGCCGGTGTGACCGTTGTGCTCGTTGACCATGTCCTGCGTCATGTGCGTACTTCCTTCGCTCAGCCGATGAGATGGACGGCGCCGAGGTCCTGCCCCCTGACGAACGGCGCGCAGCCGAGCCCTCGCGCTCTGGCCAGCGCGAGCGTGGCGAGGTCGGCGGTCTGGTCCCGCGAGAGCCGGGTCCAACCCAGGTTCTCCAGGTAGGCCCAGCTGTCGTCGTGCGCGGAGGCGAACAGCCCGAGCGCACGCTGCGGTGGAAGCCAGGCGTGCAGATCCACACCCGTGCAGCCGAGGGTGGTCGGCCGCGGGTTCGGATAGTCCTCGATGAAGGCTTCTCCGTAGGCGATGCGCAGGAACCCGTTCTCCCCCCAGTCGGGTCCCCACGAGTTCTTGGCGATCCAGCACCCGGCGTCGTCGTCCCAGCCGATGAGGGCGACGCAGTGTCCGCCGCTCGTCCGCTCGGTGGTGTGCCGGTAGACGCCGCCGGTGTAGTGGAACAGGTCGTCGTGCACCACGAGGCACGCCGTCACGGGCCCGTAGGTCCAGAGGTGCTCCTTGATGGCGACGGGATCGCGGCTCAGGTCGACGACGTCGGAAGCCCGCGCCAAGCGTTCGCGCCATCCGGCGGCGAGTGCCCCGGAGCCGTCCTCGGTGTACGGGTAGTGGTCCTCGAAGGTGACGCCGAGGTCGCGGCAGTCGACGAGGAGCTCGTCGGGCCAGGTGCCGTCGGGCAGGATCGCCTCGCGCGCCGCCGCGTGTCCGAAGAACAGGTGCGCCTCGGACAGGTCCAGGGCCAGGCGGGGTGCCCGGCGCGTGTACGCCGCCGTGGTCTCCAGCGTGGCCAGCACCCCGAACGCACTGCACGCCCCGCAGTCGCCCTGGTCCTTCACCGGCGTCACGTAGTTGACCCCGTCGACGTCGCGCAGGTCGAACGAGCGGGGCAGGTGCGGCGTCGGGGCGTGCTCGGTCTCCTCGTGCGTGTGTGGCGGGGCGAGCGCGGCCTCGGCCATCCGCGCGGGCAGGTCGGCTCGCGCGTCGATCTCCTCCGACGACGGCGCCGGAACCCCGAGGCGGCGCTTGCGACCGTCGCCCGCGAGCCTGCTCACGGGCGTCTCCCCGCACTGCCACGGATCACCCAGTGCGGCCAGGGAGTCGCGGATCGCCGCGATCTCCGAAGCGCACGAATGGTCTGGGCTCACGTGGTCCTCCAGGCATACCGACTCGGCCGAACTCACTCTCACCACACAGGAGTGGGGAGTCGCCGCCCAGATACATCGGAGATCGAAAAATCTTGGAAAAGTTCGTTCTCGCACGTCGGAGCCGTCGCGCGTACGTTCCCTCGTATGGGCGACTGCATCTCCGTCTCGGGTCTGCGTAAGGCCTTCGGCTCCACGACCGCACTCGACGGCCTCGACCTCTCCGTTGCCGAGGGCGAGGTGCACGGCTTCCTCGGCCCCAACGGGGCGGGCAAGTCGACCACCATCCGCATCCTGCTCGGCCTGCTCAGGGCCGACGGCGGCACCGCGACGATCCTCGGTGCGGACCCGTGGCACGACGCCACCCGCCTGCACCGGCGGCTCGCCTACGTCCCGGGCGACGTGAACCTGTGGCCGACCCTGAGCGGCGGCGAGGTCATCGACCTGCTCGGACGGCTCCGTGGCGGCCTCGATCCCGGCAGGAGGGCCGAACTGGTCGAGCGGTTCGACCTCGACCCCCGGAAGAAGGGGCGCGCCTACTCGAAGGGCAACCGGCAGAAGGTGGCGCTCGTGGCCGCGCTGGCCTCCGACGTCGAACTGCTGATCCTCGACGAACCGACGTCCGGACTCGACCCGCTGATGGAGGCCACGTTCCGCGACGTCGTCCGGGAGGAGCGCGAGCGCGGCCGCACGGTGCTGTTGTCGAGCCACCTGCTGTCGGAGGTCGAGGCGCTCTGCGACCGGGTGAGCATCATCCGCGCGGGCCGAACGGTCGAGTCGGGCACGCTGGCCGAACTCCGCCACCTCACCCGGACGACGATCACGGCCGAGCTGGCCGGGTCCATCGACGGTCTGCGGGAACTCGACGCCGTCCACGACCTGCGGGTGGACGGCAGCCGCGTGCACTTCGCCGTGGAGAGCGACGCGCTCGACGACGCGCTGCGCACGCTCACCGGCATCGGCGTGCGCAGCCTCACCAGCCGACCACCCACCCTGGAGGAACTCTTCCTCCGCCACTACACGGACTCGGCCGACGGGCGGGTGCGTACGTCATGAACGTCATGAACACCGCCACGCCCGCCGTGCGTTCGGCTCCGGCGGCGGCCGGCGGCACGCTCACCGGCACCGCACAGCTCGTCCGCCTCGCACTGCGCCGCGACCGCCTGCTGCTCCCGCTGTGGGCGATCGTGGTCGCCGTCCTGCCCGTGTCGAGCGCGGGCGCCTACGACCAGCTGTACCCGGACCCCGCGCAACGAGCGACGCTCACGAGCACGCTCGGCGACAACCCGTCCATCGCGTTGTTGTACGGCCCGGCCTACGACCTGTCGACGGCGGGCGGGTTCACGGCGTGGCGGTTCGGCACGATGCTGGCGGTGCTGCTCGCCCTGGTGTGCGTGTTCACGCTCGTCCGCCACACGCGCCAGGAGGAGGACACGGGCAGACAGGAACTGCTGTCGTCCACAGTGGTCGGTCGACACGCTCCCCTCACCGCGGCCCTGCTCGTCTGCACGGGCTTCGCCCTGGTCGCCGGGCTGGCCACCGCGGGCGGTCTGATCGGCGTGGGCAACGCCGTGGCGGGGTCGCTGGTGTTCGGGCTGGGGTTGAGCGCGGCGGCGCTGGTGTTCACCGGGGTCGCGGCGGTGACCGCGCAGGTCGCCGAGTACTCCCGGACGGCCAACGGCCTCGCGGGGGCCGTCCTCGGGGTCGCGTTCGCGTTGCGCGCCGTGGGCGACTCGGCCGACGTGCCGTGGTTGTCGTGGCTGTCTCCCCTGGGGTGGTCGACACACGCACGGCCGTTCGCCGGAGACGACTCCTGGGTCCTCGCCGTGCCTCTGGTCGTCACCGCACTCCTCGTCGCCGCGGCGTACGTGCTCCAGAGCCGACGCGACGTCGGGCTCGGCCTCGTGCCGTCCCGGCTCGGGCCCGCGCGCGGGAACGCCCGGCTGCGCTCCACGTTCGCGCTGGCCGCCCGCCTGCACCGCGGGACACTCACGGGCTGGCTGACCGGTTTCGCGCTGCTCAGCGTGCTGTTCGGGGCGCTCGCGTCGGACATCACCGACATCGTGGGCGAGAACGCCGAGATGCGCGAGGTGTTGGCCCGGATGGGCGGCAGCCAGGGCGTGATCGACGCCTACCTCGCGTCGACGGCCAACGTCCTCGGCATGGTGGCCGCACTCTTCGTCGTGCAGGCGGCGATGCGGATGCGGGCAGAGGAGACCGCGCTGCGGGCGGAACCGCTGCTCACCACGGGTATTTCAAGGCTTCGGTGGCTGGCGGGGCACCTGGTGTTCGTGTTCGGCGGGGGACTCGCGTTGCTCGTGGTGGCGGGCCTCGGCATGGGCCTCGCGCACGGTGTCCGCGTCGGCGACGTCGCCGGCAGCACGCCGGACGTGGTGCTGTCGTGCCTCGTGCAGCTTCCCGCCGTGTTCGTCGTCGGTGGGGCCGCGGTCCTGCTGTTCGGCGCCCTGCCCGCCTACACCGCCGGGGCGTGGGCCGTGGCGGCCTTGGCGTTGCTGATCACCATGTTCGGCCCGGTGCTCGACCTCGACCAGGCGGTGCTGAACCTCTCGCCCTTCCAGCACGTGCCGAAGGTGCCGAGTGTGGCCGTCACGCTCACGCCGATGCTCTGGTTGGCGGTCGGGGCGGCGGCCCTGACGACGGCGGGCGTCGTCCGGTTCACCCGGCGCGACATCGGGTGAGCGCGCCTAACGCACGCTCACCGTCCCGTCGCCGCTGACGCGGAGCTGCAGCTGCGGGCCGCCCGCACCGCAACCGGGCCCGTTCGGCGACCCCCACTGCGGGGTGGCCCGCACCGTGCCGGTCGCCAGGGACCCACCCGCGCGGTCCGACACCGTCAGCGTCACCTGCAGTGGCCGATCCGGCAGGTCGGGCACCGGGGCGAAGCCGGTCGTCTCCCCGGTCTCGCGGACTCCGGCCGAACACACCCCGTCCGGTCCCGTGTCGTCGCAGCCCTCGTCGACGGCCTCGGTGGCCGGGCGCAGGTCGACGCGGAACGTCTCGCACCGACCGTCCCGGCACACCTCCACCTCGGCGGCGTGGGCGGCGAGGCCCCGCGCCACGTCCACCCCGATCCCCGACGGCATCCCGATCATGGTGCATTCCGTCGTCCCGCCGGGCATGGCGGCACAACCGGTGAGCAGCAGGCAGAACGACACGACGGCACGGCGCATACCCTCTCGACGCGACACGACCGCCCCGAGGTTGCACGCGTGTCGACGCGACCGCGCTCGGGTAACCCGCCCGCATGAGCGAGCACGACATCATCGACCGGGTCCGCAAGCACCTGCTCGTCGGGGGACGCTGGCGCGCGTCCGCGGACGGCAGCGTGTTCGGCGTGTCCGATCCCGGCACCGGAGCGACACTGTGCGAGGTCGCGGACGGGCAGGCCGACGACGCGAAGGCCGCCGTGGAGACCGCCGTCGAGGCACAGGACGAGTGGGCGGCGACGCCACCCCGGCAACGCGGGGAGATCCTGCGGCGCGCATGGCAGTTGATGACCGATCGCACCGACGAGCTCGCGACGCTCATGACCCTGGAGATGGGCAAGAGCCTCACCGAGTCGCGCGCCGAGGTCGCCTACGCCGCCGACTACTTCCGATGGTTCTCCGAGGAGGCGGTGCGCATCGACGGCAACTACAAGCGCACCCCGGACGGCAGCGCCCGCATGATCGTCACCCGCCAACCCGTGGGGCCGTGCCTGCTCATCACACCGTGGAACTTCCCGCTGGCCATGGGCACCCGCAAGATCGGACCCGCGATCGCGGCGGGCTGCACGATGATCGTCAAACCCGCGCAGCTGACCCCGCTGTCGATGCTCGCCCTCGCCGATCTGCTCGCCGAGGCGGGCGTCCCGGACGGCGTGGTGAACGTCGTGCCGAGCACGTCGGCGAGCCGCGTCGTCAACCCGGTGCTCGCCGACCCACGCATCCGGAAGATGTCGTTCACCGGGTCCACCGAGGTGGGCCGCATGCTCGTGGAACAGTGCGCACCGAACCTGCAGCGCATGTCGATGGAACTCGGGGGCAACGCCGCTTTCCTGGTGTTCTCCGATGCCGACCTCGACGCCGCCGTGGAAGGGGCGGTGACCGCGAAGATGCGCAACAACGGCGAGTCGTGCGTCGCCGCAAACCGGTTCCTCGTGCAGTCGTCCGTCGCCGAGGAGTTCACCCGCAAACTCACCGACCGCATGGCGGAGCTGCGCATGGGGCACGGCACGCAACCCGACGTGGTGGTCGGACCGCTCGTCAACGAGGGCCAGCGCGCGACGGTGTCCGAACTCGTCGAGGACGCGGTGAGCCGCGGCGCCCGAGCGACGACGGGCGGCGAACCCGGCGGCGGTGACGGCTACTTCTACCGCCCCACCGTGCTCGCCGACGTTCCCGACGACGCCCGCATCCTCCGCGAGGAGGTGTTCGGGCCGGTCGCGCCCGTAACGACGTTCGCCGACGAGGACGAGGCACTCGCGGGGGCGAACGACACGGAGTACGGCCTCGTCGGCTACGTGTTCACCCGCGACCTCGACCGCGCGATCCGGGTCGGCGAGGGCTTGGCCACCGGCATGGTGGGCATCAACACCGGACTGGTCTCCAACGCCTCCGCACCCTTCGGCGGGGTGAAGGCGTCCGGGTTCGGTCGCGAGGGTGGCGACGAGGGTCTGGCCGAGTACCTGGAGACCAAGTACCTGTCGCTGGCCCTGCGGTCGTGAGCGACGCGCGGCCCAGGCGGCGTCAGCGCGCGTGCCTGCGCACCTCGTCCTCCGCCTTCTCCAGGGCGGCCCTGGCGCGTTCGGTCCGCCGACGCGCCTTGGTCTCCTCGCGCTCGGCGGCCCGCAGTTCCTTGCGGGCCTCGTCGCGCGCACGCCTGGCCCGGACCTCGGCCTCGCGCCGCTGACGCTCGGCCGCGGCGCGGTCGTCGTCCTGCCGGGTCTTCGTCGGCGTCCGGCCGCGCTCGGGTTCGCGCGCGGCCGGACGTTCTGCCGTGTCGCGGGTGTCCGGTGAAGACTTCGGCGTCGGCTTCGTCCTCTTCGCTCGGCTTCGAGGAGGCGGACTCTCGACGGGCAGCCAGGCCGCTTCGAAGACGTCCGAAGGAGACAGTGCCGAGGTCAGACACCCGTCGGCGACCGCCCGGGCGGCGTCGGCGTCGCCCACCGCCGCTTCCAGGGTCGCGGCGACCTCGCGGCGGACCGACTCTCCGAGAGCACCCGAGGCCGGCGTTTCCGCCCGTTCGACGAGGGCGCGCACACGGTCGGTGCGCTCGCGCGTCAGCTCCCGGAGCCGATCGCCCGCCAACTCCCGATGCGCCGCCCGCAGCCGGTCCCCGAGTTCGGCGAGCGCGCTCACCTCGTCCGGATGCTGCCGCGCCAACCGGTTCACGAGCGCTGCGGCCGTGGTCGGTTTGCGTAGCTTTCGGATCTCTGCGGCGAGATTTTTCTCACCACGTTCCCGCGCCCGCGCGGCGTGTTCCTCACGCGTCGTCACGAACTCGCCCGGGTCGACGCCGTAGAGCTCTGTGACCACGGCATCGAGCTTGTCGCTCGCTCCCATGTGTCACAGAGTCCCGCAGGGCGGCCGATCAAGCACGAGTCGGTCACGGTTACGGTGTCGGGAGAGGGAGGACCACATTGGGTATCGACACCATCGAGTTCTACTGGCGGCCGGGCTGCCCGTTCTGCGCGATCCTGAGGGGTCGGCTTCGGGAGAGCGGCCTGCCGGTGCGGGAAATCAACATCTGGGAGGACTCCGACGCCGCCGCGCGCGTGCGTTCGGTGAACCAGGGCAACGAGACCGTTCCGACCGTCTTCATCGGTGACCGTGCTCTGGTCAACCCGAGCATGGACGAGCTGACCGCCGTCATCGAGCGGGAGGCTCCCGAGCTGTTCGACCTGGCTCAGCCGGCCGCTCAGGGCCACGGCTCGCGGCACTGAGTCCGTTCACCCCGCCGTCGGCGGGTCCGTCGCCACGATCCGGAACACGGGATGCCGGGCCGCGGCGACACGGAGCTCGTCGTCGGACGCATCGGCGGTGACGCCGTCGAAGTAGGCCCCGACCTCCCACCCCCAGCGCCTCAGATAGGCGCGTAGGACCGGGAGCCGGGCGTCGTCGAGGACCTCG
Source organism: Saccharomonospora azurea NA-128 (assembly GCF_000231055.2). Classification (GTDB taxonomy): domain Bacteria; phylum Actinomycetota; class Actinomycetes; order Mycobacteriales; family Pseudonocardiaceae; genus Saccharomonospora; species Saccharomonospora azurea. The sequence goes on from NZ_CM001466.1 coordinate 2,685,295, forward strand.
ATCCCGTCGAACCACTGTTCGCGCCTACCCACGGTCAACCGGCCGGTTCGGGCGGCGCGGAGGTTGCGCACCCATTCGGTCGTGCCCCGCGCGGCGACGAGGTACTGCTCGCCGTCGAGGCTGAGCACGTTCACCGGAGTCGATCGCATGATCCCGGTCGTGCGCCCCGGAACGGAGAGCACGCGACTGCCCCACATGCTCAAGCCGCGTCGGGTGAGCGCGCCGACCACGCGGTTCAGCACCCGGGTCACGCGCCCGGGCGGCAGGTAGTGGACTGCATTCTTGGCTGGGCCGGACATTCGACGCCTCCTTCACGACGATCGAAGCAAGAGCAGTGCTCTCGTTTCAGGCCAGTGAACACCACCCGGCGCGTCACTGCAAGAGCACCGCTCTCGTGCAAGTGCAGCGCTCTCCGCCATGTCAGACTGACCCCATGCCCCCGACACCTACCCACCGCACCGCCCGGCAACGCGCTCGGGCGGAGATCACCCTGGCGATCAAGGACGAGGCTCGGCGCCAGCTCGCCGTGCAGGGCGCGACCGCCCTGTCACTCCGCGCCGTCGCGCGGGAACTGGGCATGGTGTCGTCGGCGCTGTACCGCTACTTCCCCAGCCGCGACGACCTGCTCACCGCGCTGATCATCGACGCCTACGACGGACTCGGTGCGACCGTGGAAGCAGCCGTGCGCCCCGACGACCCCGCACGCGCGCAGTGGCGCGCCGCCTGCCACGCCGTCCGCGACTGGGCTCGCGCGCACCCGCACGAGTACCTGCTGCTCTACGGCTCTCCGGTCCCCGGCTACCGCGCGCCGCAGGACACGATCCGCCCGGGCGGCCGCGTCCCGACGGCGCTGGTCGAGATCCTCGCGAGAGCGGCGGCGCGCGGCGAGGTCGCCGCCCAGGCCCCGGACGAGCCCGCCGTCCCCGACGAGTTGCTCACCCAGCTCGCGACGATCACCACCGTGGTCGGCGTGGAGGTCCCCGCGCCGCTGCTGGCGAAGGGGCTCGCCGCGTGGACGCAACTGTTCGGGATGGTGGGCTTCGAGCTGACGGGCCAGTTCGCGGGCACTCTGGAGCCCGCGGACGCGTTCGTCTCCCACACGATCGAACGAATGGCCGACTTCGTCGGTCTTGCCGGTGAACGCCGGAATGGCGGGTGACGCTCAACGGCGCGACGATCGGGCAGTCGGCGCAGACGCCGACGAGCACGACCACCAACGACAGCGACCAACGACAGCGACCAACCGGCGACGAACCGTCGAAGGAGAATTCATGGCCACGCGTGAGGCGACCACTCACTGGACGGGTGGGCTCAACAGCGGGTCGGGCGCGTTGACGCTCGACTCGTCCAACTCGGCTCGGTTCAACGTCACCTTCCCCCGCCGGATCGGCGAACCCGAGGGGACGTCGAGCCCCGAGGAGCTGATCGCGGCCGCCCAGGCGTCGTGCCTGGCGATGAACCTCGCCGGAACCCTGGAGAAGGACGGCCTGACGCCCGGGACCATCGACGTGACCGCCGCGGTGACCGTCGAACCCTCCGACGGAGGGCTCAGCATCAACACCGTGGCGATCACGCTGCGGGCCTCGGTGGACGGTGTCGACGAGGAGCGGTTCACCCAGCTCGCGCAGAAGGCGAAGGACACGTGTCCCGTCAGTCGCGCGCTCGCGGGCACCACGATCACGATGGACGCCGCCCTCGCCTGACACCGTCCTGGCGGATCAGGCCGGCGGTGCCAGCACGATCACGGAGTTGTGGCCCCCCATGCCGAGGGACGACTTCACGGTGAGCCGGTCGTTCACCGGCACGGTGCCGTGCAGCAGCCGGGGGTGCGCCGGGGCGACGCGAGGTGGCGCGGGCACGTGACCGCGGTCGTAGCCGAGGGCCGCCACGGCCACCTCGACGGCCGCCGCCGCCCCCTGGCAGTGCCCGACCAGCGGTTTCACCGAGTACAACCCGGCGTCGTCGGCGAACAGCTCGTCCGCGATCGTCGCCTCGGCCAGGTCGCACTGCCGGGTGCCCGGGCCGTGCGCGTTGAGGTACCCGACCGCCGTCCCCGGCACGTCCGCGTCGCTCAGCGCCTCGGCGAAGCTGCGCCGCACCTGGTGCAGCTCCGGGTCGATCGAGGTGGCGTGGAAGGCGTCGTGCGACATGGCCCCGCCCAGCAGCCACGAGTACGGTTCCCGCGCCCGTCCGGACAGCACGAACGCCACCGAGGCCTCGCCCATCACGAAGCCGCGGCTGCCCTCCTGGAACGGACGGCACCCATCGAGCGGGTCGGTGTCCACCACGGTGACACCGAGTCGCACGAAGTGCCGGACGTTCTCGGGCGTGAGCGACAGGTCGGTGGCGACGAGCACGACGTCGTCGACGATCCCGGCCTCCAGCCACAGCTTCGCGGTGAGCAACCCGGCGTTGCCCGACGCGCACATGGCCGAGACGTTCATGGCGGGGCCGTGGAAGCCGTACTCCTGCATCAACGTCGACATCGGCGTCGACGGCATGAGCGCCAGATAGTCCCTCGGCCGGAGGTCGCCGTGCTCGGCCAGGTAGAAGTCGCGCCACAGCTCGACCTCGCCGAGCACGACCGCGTGGAGCAGCCCCACGCGGCGCCCCTCTCGCCACCCGCGCCGGTGTGCGTCGTCGATCGCCTCGCGCGCGGCCGACCGCATGGCCCTGGCGAACCGCCCCCTGCCGTCCGCCTCGACACCACCGTCCGGGACCCGGGCCACCCACCCGGCGTCGGGCACGTCGCCGTCGACGTCACCGCCGAAGCCACGCGTGAGCACGGCCGCGGGCTTGGTCGTCCGCAGGCCCTCCCACAGTGCCTCGCGGCCCCAGCCGTAGCCGGTGACCGCACCAATACCGCAAATGCCTATTCCACCTGGTGAACTCATGATGTCCCCTCACTTCCGTACCCTTTTCCGGGGCACCGGTGCCGTCCCCTGCCGAACGGCACCGCCCGAAATATCCGCCTACTCTGGTGACGGCCCGTCGAGCCGAAAGAGGACGCGTGCCGCAAGAGACGAGGGACGATTCCTCCTATTCGCCCAGCGGTGATTTCATGCTGTAATCGAACTCCCGGCGACGAGCAGCGGATGGACTGATGATGGAGGCGTACACCCACGACGAGGTGTCCACCTGGCAACAGCAGGTGGACGTCGTCGAACTCGCGCTCGCCGCGACGACCGCGGGCGCGTGGTCGGTCGACCTCCCGGACTTCGAGACTACGTGGAGTACGGAACTACCCGAGGTCCTCGGTGTGGACGCGGCCGAGACCGCCGCCGTCCGGGAGCGGCTGCTCGAATTGATCGAGCCGTTGACCGTGGCGGCACAGAATTGCCCGGTGTGGCACAATTTCGATCTCGAGCAGCGCCACATGACGCCCGGCGGTGAAACACGATGGACCCGCTTTCTCGCCCGCGCCCAGGGCAATGCCGTCACCGGGAAGGTGCATCGACTGGTGGGAATCGCTGCTGACGTGACCGAGCGGCACGGCAACGCGCAGGCCCTGGCCGATCTCGCGGACCGCTATCGCCTGCTCGTGGAGTTCAGTCCGGACGGCATCTGCGTGCATCAGGACGGCGATCTCGTCTACGTCAACCCGGCCGCCGCCCGCTTCGTCGCCGCCGACGAGCCCTCCGCCGTGCTCGGCCGCCCCATCATCGACTTCGTCAACCCGAGGTCCGTGCCGGAGTTGCTGCAGCGCGTGTCCTCCCTCCGCGGTCCCGGCGAGGCCACCGAGCCGACCGAGGTGCGGCTCTCCCGGCTCGACGGCGGGTCGATGCTCATCGAGTCCGTGTCCGTGCGCACCACCTGGAAGGGCCGTCCCGCCTATCAGGTGATCATGCGCGACATCACGGCGCAGAAGGCCGCCGAGTCGGCGCTGCGCTACCAGGCCGCCCTGGTCAGCCACGTCAGCGACGCGATCATCGGCACCAGCTCGGACGGCATGGTGACGAGCTGGAACCCCGCGGCCGAGCGCGTGTACGGCCACAGCGAGGACGTCGCTCTCGGCAGGTCCGTGGGGGAGGTCGTGGGCGCGACGCTCGACCCGCAGGCGGTGGTCGCGCAGGGCGGGGTGATCGAGGCGGAACATCGCAAGGCCGACGGGTCCGCACTGACGGTGCGCGTGTCGGCCTCCCCGATGGACACCGGCTACGTGCTCGTGTGCGCCGACGAGACCGCGCGCCGGGCCGCCGAACGGCGCTACCGCACCGTGGTGGCCGCTCTCGACGAGGGTGTCGTGGTGCTCGACGCCAACGGCCTGGTCGGGTCGGCCAATCCCGCGGCGGGCCGGATCCTCGGGCTGCCCGTCGAGGCCATGATCGGGTGCTCGCCGACGTTGTTCCCGCTGCACGACGAGTCGGGCGCCCGTATCCCGCCCAGCGAGTACCCGTCGTCGTTGGTGCGGACCACGGGCATGGCCACCCAGAACCGGGTCGTGCGGGCCCGGAGGCCCGACGGGTGCTGGGTGTGGCTGTCCATGAGTTGCCGCCCGCTGGACTCGGGCGCCACACCCCCGCACCAGGTGGTCACGTCGTTCACCGACATCACCGAGCGCAAGGCGATCGGCGAACGGCTCGAACACGACGCGACGCACGACCCGCTGACCGGCCTCGCCAACCGCACGCTCGTCCTCCAGCGGTTGAGCGAGGCACTGCACCGCCGCCGTGACGGGTCGCTCGCCTGCGTGCTGTTCATCGACCTCGACAAGTTCAAGGTCATCAACGACTCGCTCGGACACGGCATCGGCGACAAGGTGCTGCGGATCGCGGGCCAGCGGCTGAAGAACAGCGTGCGCCGCAACGACCTGGTGGGCAGGCTCGGCGGTGACGAGTTCGCGGTCGTGACCCTGGGTGTGGAGCACGGCAAGCAGATCCGGGCGCTCATCCACCACATCCGCGACGCGCTGACCGAGCCGATCACCGTGGACGGCCGCAGGCTACGCGTCGACGCCAGCATCGGCGTGGTGACCGCGGGCGAGGACGACGAACGGTCGGCCGAGGACCTGCTGCGTGACGCCGACGTGGCGATGTACCAGGCCAAGACGCGGGGGCGAGGGCGCCACGAGTTCTTCGACGTCGAGCTGCGCGAGCGGGTCCAGCGGCAGCTGCGGCTGGAGCAGGACCTGCGCGACTCCGTGCGGGCGGGGCAGCTCTGGGTCGCCTACCAGCCCGTCGTCGACCTGCGCACCTACCAGCGGGTGGCCGTCGAGGGGCTGTTGCGCTGGCAGCATCCCGTGCACGGTCTGATCTCGCCGGGCGAGTTCATCCCGCTGGCCGAGGAGAGCGACCTCATCAACCTCGTCGGCGGGCACATGCTCCGCACCGCCACCCGGGAGCTGGCCCGCCGCCGGCTGCGCGGCGACGTCCGCACGAGGCTCACCGTCAATCTCTCGGCGCGTCAGCTGGAGGACGACTCGGTGGTCGACGCCGTCCACGACGCGCTACGCAGCACGGGCCTCCCGCCCGCCGAACTGTGCCTGGAGATCACCGAGAGCGCCCTCATGCGCGATCCCGAGGCGGCGGCGGACGTCCTCACGGCCCTGCGTGGTCTGGGCGTCCGGTTGGCGATCGACGACTTCGGCACCGGCTACTCGTCGCTCGCCCAGCTCTGGAAGCTCCCACTCGACACGCTCAAGATCGACCGCTCGTTCGTGATGGGCCTCGACGGTTCCGACCACGCGGACGCCGAAGCCATCATCAAGGGCATCGTCACCATGGCCCACTCGATGGGGCTGACCGTCATCGCCGAGGGCACCGAGAACGAACGCCAGGTGGCCATCCTGCGCGGGCTGGGGTGCGACCAGGCGCAGGGCTACCACTTCGGCAGACCGGCTCCGGCCGACGAGGTGTTCCGGAGCTGATTCCCGGGCACTCCGGCGGCCGTCACGCGTCCACGACGAGCACTTCGAGCGTCCTCGGGCCGTGCACGCCCTCCACTCGGTCGAGCTCGATGTCGCTGGTCGCCGAGGGGCCGCTCACGAACGTCAGAGGCCGGGTCGGGTCGAGCCGCCGCAACGCCTCGGGGACGCTGACCGCGATCGCCTCGGCGCGGACCACGCACAGGTGGTAGTCGGGCACGAGGGTGAGCAGCCGTCGTCCCTGGGCCGCACCCGCGTCGAGCACGATGGTTCCCGTTTCCGCGATGCCCACGGCGGCGCCGGTGACCACTCCGTCGACGCCGTCCACAACGGACAGGTCGAGCGGCGGCTCGTCGAGCAGCCACCGCACGCCGTCCACGCGCCACGGCTCGGGAAGATCCGGCGGTGCCACCACGCTGTCCACACCGCGACGGCGGAGACACTCGCCGATCGTGCGCGGCAGCTCCCCAGCCACCACGCGGTGGACGACGGCCTTGTAGTGCTCCACCCGCTCGACGAACAGACCCACCGGGTCGGCCACGGCGCGGACCGTGTCGTAATCCCTCGGCACCGTCCTGGGTGGCACGCGCGGAGCGCTTCGGATGCGGGCGAGGATCTCGCGGCGGGCGCTACTCACGACTGCGCCTCCACCACATGCGGAAGCTCTCCTTCGGCACGGCGGGCACGTCCCGCGTCGCCGTCCACCGCGACCCCGGCCACGGGAGGCGCTTGAGTGTGCCGTCGCCTCCGGCGAAGAACCGCGACAGCGAACCCGCTCGCTGCGCCGCCTCGTACCGGCGCGGATCGCGGAACACCCACGCGGCGGCCGACATCGCCAGCGCCTCGGGGTCGTGCCTGGGCTTCGCCTTCACGGCCTGCGCCCGGAGGTGCGTCAGCACCTCGGGGATGTTGATGCGCACCGGGCACACCTCGTAGCACGCGCCGCACAGCGACGAGGCGTACGGCAGCGAGGCCGCCTGCTCGTCCGCCATGTCACCGGCCAGCTGCGGCGCGAGGATCGCGCCGATCGGCCCGGGGTAGACCGACCCGTAGGCCTGCCCGCCGGTGCGTTCGTACACCGGGCACACGTTGAGGCAGGCCGAGCAGCGGATGCACCGCAGCGCCTGCCTCCCCACCTCGTCCGCGAGCGTGGCGCTGCGGCCGTTGTCGAGGAGGACGAGGTGGAACTCGCTCGGCCCGTCGCCCGGAGTGACTCCCGTCCAGATCGACGTGTACGGGTTCATCCGCTCCGCCGTCGACGACCTCGGCAGCAGTTGCAGGAACACTTCGAGGTCGCGCCACGTGGGCACGAGCTTCTCGATGCCCATCACCGTGATCAGCGTCTCGGGCAGCGTCACGCACATGCGCCCGTTGCCCTCCGACTCCACCACGGCGATCGAGCCCGTGTCCGCGACGGCGAAGTTGGCCCCGGAAACGGCGACCTTGGCTGCGAGGAACCGGCGGCGCAGGTGCCGCCGCGCCGCCTCCGCCAGCACCCGCGGCTCGTCGCCGGCGGGCGGTTCCGCCATCGTGCGCGAGAAGATCTCCCGGATCTCGGCCCGGTTGCGGTGGATCGCGGGCACGAGGATGTGCGACGGCCGGTCCTTCCCCAACTGCACGATCAGTTCCGCGAGATCGGTCTCGACCGGCCGCACGCCCCGAGCTTCGAGATACTCGTTCAGCCCGATCTCTGCGGTGGCCATGGACTTCACCTTCACGACCTCGTCGGCGCCCTTGGCCCGGGCGAGGTCGTGGACGATGCGGTTCGCCTTCTCGGCGTCCCGCGCCCAGTGCACCACCCCGCCGCGGGCGGTGACGGCCTCCTCCAGCCGCACCAGGTAGGTGTCCAGGTTGGCGAGCACGTCGTCCTTGATCGCCTCGCCCGCTCTGCGCAACCGCTCCCAGTCGTCGAGCTCGGCCACGGCCTCCGCCCGCTTGGCGCGGATGGTGGTGGTGGCCTTGCGCAGGTTCGTGCGCAGCTGCGTGTCGTCGAGTGCGGCGCGGGCCGCGCGGGGAAACGTCGGGCTCCCGAGCCACGTCACGGGGTTGCGACCCACGGCTCTTCCTCCGTACTCGCGAGAATCTCCGCCAGATGCAGCGCCCGCACGCCCGTGCTCAGCCGGGACAGACCACCGCCGATGTGCATGAGACACGAGTTGTCCCCCGCCGTCACCACCTGCGCAACCGTGTCCTGCACGCAGCGCATCTTGTCGGCCAGCATCGCCGTGGACGTCTCGGCGTTCTTGAGCGCGAAGGTGCCGCCGAATCCGCAACACTGCTCCGCCTGCGGCAGTTCCACGAGGTCGAGACCGCGCACCGCGCGCAGCAGGCGCACGGGCCGGTCGCCGACGCCGAGCATGCGCAGCGAGTGGCACGTCGGGTGGTAGGTCACCCGGTGCGGGAAGTACGCGCCCACGTCCGTCACCCCGAGCACGTCGACGAGGAACTCGCTGAGCTCGTACGTGCGCTCGACGGCCGGACTCGCGCCGCACAACCCGGGATGGATCTCGCGCACCATGCCCGCGCAGGAACCCGACGGCGCCACGACGTGGTCGTAGCCGTCGAACACCTCCGCATAGCGACGGGCGAGCGGCACGGCCTCGTCGTGGTAGCCGGTGTTGAAGTGCATCTGACCGCAGCACGTCTGGCCGAGGGGGAAGTCGACCTCGCACCCCAGCCGGGTCAGGAGCCGGACCACGGCCTTCCCCGTGTCGGGGTAGAGCGTGTCGGTGAGGCACGTGGCGAACAACGCCACGCGCGGTCGTCCTCTCCTCGCCTCGGCCTCCACGTGAGCGAGCGTAATGACGGCGCTCGGTCGGCGCCAGAGGCGCGCGAAAGTCCGCATTCCGTCCACATGCGACTTACGGCCCGCCTGCCGGGCCGGTCGACGATCACTGTCAGCGATCGTTTCGCCCCCGGGCGGAAACGCTGCGCGACTACGGTTCAATCGACGGATGACACCCGAACCGGCGAGCAACATCACGCCTCCACCGCCCGGGCGCTACGAGCTCGACACCGAGGGCTCCACGGTCGAGTTCGCCATGAAGCACCTCTTCGGCCTCCTGCCCGTGCGCGGCACATTCGCACTCGCCGGCGGATCGGCGACGGTCGCCGACCCCGTCGAGAAGTCCACTGTGGAGGCGCAGATCGACGCGGCCAGCTTCCGCACGCCGACGCCGCCGCGGGACCGGGTCGTCCGCTCGACGATGTACCTCGACACCGACAACCACCCGACGATCTCCTTCAGCTCGACGCAGTGGGACGGCAACACCCTCACGGGCACGCTCACCGTCCGGGAGGTCACCGGACCCGTCACGCTGACCGTCACGGAGTCCTCAGTGAACGGCGACTCGTTCACCGCGCGCGCCACGGCCCGAGTCGACCGGCTCGCGCTGGGCGTCACGGCGGCCCGGGGAATGACCGGCCGCTACCTCGACTTCACCCTCGCCGTGCGCTTCGTCCGGCGCTGACGCCGGGGTGCATCCGGGCTGACGCGCAGGGCGTGCAGCGTGGTCGCGAGCATCTCGTAGTGCCCCACCAGCAGCAGCAGTTCGATGAGGCGCCGCTCGTCCAGGTGCGCGGCCAGCCCGCTCCACGTCTCGTCGGTGACGTCGCGGAGCTCGTGGAGTTCGTCGGCGGCCCGCAACAGCAGGCGCTCACGCTGCGACCAGCCGGGCGCGTCCGGTCCTTCGACCACGCGAGCGAGCTCGTCCTCGCTCAACCCGGCACGTCGCCCCAGTCGCCGGTGATGGGTGCGCTCGTAGTCGCTGCGGGCGAGCGTCGCGACGCGCAGGATCACCAGCTCGCTCTCGCGCCGGGGCAGCCGGCCGCCCGGCATGAGGCGACCCGCGAAATGCAGCCACGCCCAGAAGAGTCCCCGCGCGCGACCCAACGTCGTGAAGAGGGCCGGTGTCTCGGTGCCGGTCACGCGCCCTGCGGCGCGGGCGAACACCCACGCGACGACGCCGATCTCCCGGCGTCCACCCGGCGCGATCCGCGGGCGCCTCATGCGGCGTCGGCCTGACGTGCCTCGGCCACGGCTGGCAACGCCTTGTTCGCACCCCAGTTCATCAGCCGCATCAGCCCGACGTAGGCGAACGGGAGGTGGCGTTGCAGCGCGTGGGCGAGTCGGATGTCGGTGGAGGTGTAGATCCAGTACCGGCCCCGCCGCATACCGTCGAGGATGGCGACGGCGGCCTGGTCGGGGGTGACGGCGTGCTTGCGGAAGGCGGCCTGGGCCCGCTGGAACGCACGGCTGTGCTTGTCGACACCGGCGACGTCGATGGTGTCGGTCAGCGGAGTGGCGACCGCACCGGGACAGACCAGGCTCACCCCGATGCCGTGGCGACGCAGGTCGAACCGCAGCACCTCCGACACCCCGCGCACGCCGAACTTGCTCGCGCTGTACGCCGCGTGCCACGGCATGCCGATGATCCCCGCCGCCGACGCCACGTTGACCAGCTGACCGCCCCTGCCGCTGTCGATCATCGGCGGCACCAGGGCCTCGATCACGTGGATCGGCCCCATGAGGTTCACGTCGACCAGCCGACGCCACTGATGATGCTCCAGCGACCGCACGGTGCCCCAGATCGAGATGCCCGCGATGTTCATGACCACGTCCATGGCGCCGTGCCCGCCGGTCAACCGCTGCCCGAGCCGACCCACCGCGTCGTGGTCGGCCACGTCGACGGCCTCGGCGAACGCCACCGTGCCTCCGGTGGACTCGATCTCCGTGACCACCCGTGCGAGCGCGTCGGCGCGAATGTCCGTCAGGTGGAGAACCGCCCCCAGCCGACCGGCCCGCAACGCGACGGCGCGGCCGATACCGCTCGCCGCGCCGGTGAGGAAGACCTTGCGTCCGCGCAGGTCACGAACCCTTCCGCGTCGCGACGGCAACCCCATGAGAGCGGAGTGTAACGACGCGAAGACCCGCACGTCAGGGGGCAGAAAGGAAAGGTTGCCGAAGGCGGACCGACACAGCAGAACGGCCCACCTCTCACATCGAGGTGGGCCGTTCTCGCAGCTTATGACCGTGGCCAGGGCCGGGGTCGAACCGGCGACCTTCCGCTTTTCAGGCGGACGCTCGTACCAACTGAGCTACCTGGCCAGAACGCCGGTACACACCGGAACGCCGTGGCGACCCTGACGGGACTCGAACCCGCGACCTTCGCCGTGACAGGGCGACGCGCTAACCAACTGCGCCACAGGGCCTTGATTATGTAGTTGTGCCGTACTCCCAACGGGATTCGAACCCGCGTTGCCGCCTTGAAAGGGCGGAGTCCTAGGCCGCTAGACGATGGGAGCCCAGTCGGTTCGGCGAACCGATCGACCGTGCTCTCCAGGTCCCCCTGGGAGCGATGATTAGTTTACGGTACTCGGTTTCCCCCTTCCACAGGGGGGTCACTTAAGCGTCGAAGTGGCCTTCGACCTGCGGAAACAGTAACACGCGAGCGCCGGGACGGCCATGCACTCGCCGAGGCGGCGACGCGGGACGTGCAATCGCTCGCCGACGGGTCCGAACCAACCGCGCTGCGACGAAAATTTTCCTGCTTTCGACCCTCTTCGCAGGCAGTTCGCCGCACGACTGCGTCCTTCACCATAAGTAATTGCCCGATTCCGTTCTCGGCACTACCGTGATCCCTGGATCGCCCAGGTGCGGGTCAGGGGGTGCGCACCTGGGCAACCGGCACCACAGCCTCAGTGCTGCACCGGGCTGCGCCCACCGTCGTCCGGCGTGAGCCCCAACATGTCCAGCAACCGGGCGCAGTCCTCGGCCCCTCTCGCCCCGTGCGCGACCGCAAGGCGAGCCCTGCGCACTTGATCGTCCGAAATCCGCGGAGTGTCCTGCCCGGCGCGCTGCACAGGTAGGCCGCATCCACCGCCCTGCCCTCCGGACTCGTACCGGAGGAGAAACTGCCGCACCTCAACCGACCCGCTCATGGCGCCTCCCAAGGGGCTCGACGTTCGGACCGGAGGCTAACGAGCCGCCACGAACACACGCAGCCCCCCGGAGAGTGAAACTCCCACCACGGAGCGTGTCGCACGACGGGAACAGTGGAACGCGCAACGATGAACAACGGCCCACGATCAGGTAACGCGCTGGAGAGGATTTTCTGTTCAGCACTCGCGATCGTGCTCGTGGTCGTGTAACAATCGACGTGCTGACACACCCCCGGTCAGCGCCTGTGGAGATCCCCTCCGGCCCCCGCGTTCCTCCCCCTGGCGCGGGGGCCTCTCCATGTCCGGAGCCGGCGGCTTTCTCACCGCGTGTCACCGAGCGTGACACAGCGTCGTTCGAGCTCAGAGCCACAGCTTGCGACCCGCCGAGACACAACCGTTATCGTGTGGGCGTGCCACTACCCTCATTCGGACGCAGCCGAAGCTCGAAGGCCGCCCCCGGGCGTCGCAGCGACACCTCAGGGCCCGCAGCCGCCGAGCCGACCGCTGACGATCCCGAGCTGTCCAGCTACCTCGCCGCCCTGGCTCCGGAGAGCGATCTCGAGACCACGGGCTCCGGGCGACGGTTCGGGGAAGCGCAGGTCTACCAGTTGAGGCTGAGCCTCGCCGCCGGGCAGGAGCTCAAGGACCTCGCCTCGCAACGGGGCACGTCGCCGCAGGCACTCGCCCAGGAGTGGGTCCTCGAACGCCTGGCGGAGGAGACGGCGAACCCGTACGCGGCCTCCCAGTCGGCGCCCCCGCCCGCCCGTCCCGCGGCCGCTCCGATGCCGCCGCACGCGGACGACTCCGCCGACCCCACCACCGAGGAACTGTTCCTCGACCAGCACCAGTGGCCCGGCGAGCCCGTACCCGGCCGCCACGGCTGACCCCCGACACGACAAGAACGAGCCCCCGGCGTGAGATCCGCCGGGGGCTCGTTCGTCGTCAGTGGGGTGTGTCAGGTCCTCAGAGAGCCCGCACCCTCTGAGCCTGCGGGCCCTTCTGGCCCTGACCGACCTCGAACTCCACGCGCTGGTTCTCCTCCAGCGTGCGGAAGCCACGGCCTTCGATCTCCGAGTAGTGGACGAACACGTCGCCCTCGCCACCGTCCTGGGCGATGAAGCCGAAGCCCTTCTCGGCGTTGAACCACTTCACAGTGCCTTGCGCCACCGCTGTACTCCTCGTTGCTGTTCCGCATGGACACCGCCGAAGCGGCATCCCGGCCGTCCCGGGCGGTTCCAACGAGACGAGCGCGCAAGCGTGTTCGGCTAACGGCCCGCGTCAGAAGTTCCGCGAGTGTGAAGCCACGAACACGCAAAACGACGGCCACTGAGCAGCCTACCGACATTCTCGCGTTTGCGAAGCCCTTTGTTCGCGGGTTGGCCCGGACGGGCGGATCATGGGCGGACGGCGTGTCGCCGACCCGCCGCAGGCCGGACGGCCGACCGACCGGGTCGTCGCCGACCGCGTCCCCGATGACAATGCGCACTTTCCCCCGGTAGCGGGAACACGGAGCGCAGTCAGAAACGTCATCAGTACAGGTGATACATCACGATCGTGTGAGTGTGATCACCTTTGTCGAGGGGCAACGATTTGAGATGCCACGACGTCAGTCAGGTACGCGGGGAGAAGGGGAACGACGTTGACGCGATCCATGCCGGGGTACAGAAGAAGACCACTCGCGCTCTTGGCGATCGCGCTGGCCACCGTCCTGGGACTGGTGGCGTGCACGAGCTCCGGAGGCGGCGGCAACACGGCCCAGGGCGCCCCGGGCGGTGCTGGCGACGACTCCCCCATGACGATCTCCTTCGAACCGGCCGACGGCAGTGACGCCGTGGCTCCGCGCGCTCCCGTGTCGGTGACGGTGGAGGGCGGCACGCTCACCGAGATCGCCCTCACCAACCCCGAGGGCAAGCAGGTCGAAGGCACCCTGTCCGAGGACAAGACGGCCTGGCAGGTCGCCGAGCCGCTCGGCTACGGCAAGCAGTACACGTGGTCGGGCACCGCGCGGGACGCGGGCGGCAAGGACGTGCCGGTCAAGGGCTCGTTCACCACGGTCAACCCCTCGGCCACGAACGGCGTGCGCTCGAACGTGGGTGACGGCAACACGTACGGCATCGCCATGCCCATCTCCCTGACGTTCGACGCCCCCGTGAAGGACAAGGCCGCCGTCGAGAAGGCGCTGTCCGTGAAGACCTCCCCGGAGAACGAGGGCGCGTGGGCGTGGCTGTCCGACCAGTCCGTGCACTGGCGCCCCAAGGAGTACTGGCAGCCGAACACCGAGGTCGAGGTCAACGCCGACCTCTACGGCGTGCACTTCGGCGACGGCGTCTACGGCGACAACGACCTCGCGGTGACGTTCTCCATCGGCCGGGCCCAGATCGCGAAGGGCAACACGCAGACGCACCGCTTCGAGATCTACCGCGACGGCGAGAAGGTGGCCGACTACCCGGCGAGCTACGGGCGCGAGTCCGACCCCAACCTCGTCACGCGCAGCGGCGTGCACGTGGTGATGAGCAAGCACGCCAAGTACTTCATGAACAACCCCGGCTACGGCTACGAGGACTTCGAGGTCGCCTGGGCCGTGCGGATCTCCAACAACGGCGAGTTCACCCACGCCGCACCCTGGTCGGTGGGCGACCAGGGCAGGGCCAACGTCTCGCACGGCTGCATCAACCTGTCCGACGCGAACGCCAAGGAGTTCTACGACAGCGCGTTGCCCGGTGACCCGGTGGAAATCACCGGCAGCTCCGAGCAGCTGTCGGAACGCGACGGCCTCTACCACGACTGGATCTACTCGTGGGAGGAATGGCAGTCGTTCTCGGCACTCGACGGCTGATTCGGTGAAATCCGGTGTGGCGGTGGCCGCTTTGCGCGACCACCGCCGCCGTCTTTCGCGGGCCCGCCGGATAGCGTGGTGAGGTGAGCGCAACCGCACAGAACTGGCCTCCCGTCGAGGTGGAGCCGCCTTCTCCGCACCCGGACGCGCCCGCCCCGGGCCAGCCCCTGGATGCGCACTACAGCCACTGCTTCGGCTGCGGCGACGAGGTGGAGTCCGGACTGCGCATCCGGTCGACCGTCGGCGAGCACCACGTGGTGGTCTCGACGTTCACCGTCACCAAGGACCACCAGGGTGCCCCCGGACTCGCCCACGGCGGCCTGCTGACGTGCGCGTTCGACGAAGCACTGGGCACCGCGGCGGGCAACCTGCTGCGCGTGCCCGTGGTGACCGCCAAGCTCGAGACCGACTTCCGCCGTCCTGTGCCCGTGGGCTCGACGCTGTACATCACCACGAAGCTCTGCGGCAGGGCGGGCCGGAAGGTGTACACGAGCGCGGAAGGCAGGCTCGACGCCGCCGACGGACCGCTGGCGGTCGAAGCGCGCGCGCTGTTCGTCACCGTCGGTGTGGAGCACTTCCTCGAACACGGTGACCCGGAGCAGCTGAAGGAGCTCGGCGAGCGGCATTCCGACTGGGACGTCAACCCCTGATGTTCTTCGCCGTCCTGAGCGTTCTGATCACCGTCGTCCACCTCTACCTGTGGCGGCGGCTGGTTCGCGACACCACGCGTCCCGGAAGTCGGGCCCGCGTGGTGGGCACGGTCGCGCTCGTGGTGTGCGTGGCGCTGATGATCGCAGCGCTGTCGCTCGGCACGAGCGTGTCGCCGGAGATCGCCCGGTGGTTCGCCTGGCCCGGTTACCTGTGGCTGGCGATGTTCTTCTACCTGCTGCTGGCACTGCTCGTGCTGGAGCTGCCCCGGCTCGCACTGCGCGGGTGGCTGCGCAGGGACCCCGCACGCACGCCGGACGCTGCGCAAGCGGCGGACACGGCGGAGGCGGCGGAGCGCGCAGGCTCCGACGGCGACGAACCGGGTGATCGCGACGAGGGCGAGTCCGGCTCCGGGTCGACACCGCGGATCTCCCGCCGCATGGCGCTGTCCCGTGGCTCGGCGGCGCTGGCCGGCGTGGTCTCGCTCGGCCTCGTCGGACACGGCACCACGGTGGCCATGGGGGCGCCGACGGTCACGCACGTGCCGATCGCCCTGCGCAGGCTCGACCCGCGCGTCGAGGGCTTCCGCATCGCGCTGATCAGCGACGTGCACCTCGGCCCGATCATCGGCCGGTCGTTCACGCAGCGGATCGTCGACCTGGTGAACGCCGAGAACGTCGATGCCGTCGCCATCGCCGGTGACCTCGTGGACGGCTCCGTGGCCGACCTCGCCGACGCGGCGGCGCCGCTGGCCGACCTGCGCAGCACCCACGGCACCTTCTACGTCACCGGCAACCACGAGTACTACGTGGGATACGAGCAGTGGATCGACTTCGTCCCCACGCTCGGCATGCGGCCGCTGCGCAACGAGCGCGTCGAGATCCACCATCACGGCGGGGTGTTCGACCTCGCCGGCATCAACGACGCCACCGGTTACCAGTGGCAGGACCCCGGTGACGTCGGCGAGGCGCTCGCGGGCCGGGACCCGAACCGAGCCGTGGTGCTGGTGGCCCACCAGCCCGTCGACTTCGACGACGCGGTGGGGCACGACGTCGACCTGATGCTGGCCGGACACACCCACGGCGGGCAGCTGTCGCCGTTCGAGCTGGCCGTCACCCTCCAGCAGGGAGCCGTGGCCGGCTTCTACGAGAAGGACCGCACGAAGATGTACGTCACGCGCGGGGCGGGCTTCTGGGGCCCGCCCGTGCGCGTGGGCGCGCCGCCCGACATCACCGTCGTCGAGCTGCGCCGCGGCTGACCACCCGGCTCACGTCAGGGTGCGCGGCCGCACGGCGTTGGCGCGGTCGACCAGCTCGATGCGCTCCTCGCTCGTGCCCGCCAGGCGCGCCAGCGTGCGGTAGCACCGTTCCAAACCGAACCGCAGGTCGCGCTCGGCGAGCCGGCACCCGAGGACCGTGGTGTCCCCGTTCGGCTGCCCACCTGCGCCCAGCCAGCCGAACGCGGTCTCCAGCACCTCGGCCGTGAGCTTCGTCTTGCGCTCGACGTCGAGGTCGAGGCGTTCGAGCTGCGCGGCGGCGTGCGCCAGGTCGGCTTCGGTGAGCTGGTGCGCACCCTCGACGAACCGAGTCTTGATCTTCACCGCGGCCACCTGCGCAGCGACGTGGTGGGTGGACGACGGAGGCACCGACTCCAGCACCTCGATCGCACTTCGCCGACCTCCCTGCGCCAGGTAGACGCGGGCGAGGCCGAACGCGGCACTGACGTACGAGCGGTCGGTGCGCCACACCAGTTCGTACAACCGCGCGGCCTTGAAGTAGTCGCCCACCGCTTCGGCGGTCACGGCCAGCGCGAGCTTGGGCGCGATCTCGCCGGGCAGCTCGTCGTACACCGCGTCGAACGCCACGTGCGCGACCTTCGGCCGTCCACCGGCGAGCTCGATCAAGCCCTTGTACCAGTCGACGCGCCAGTCGTGGGGGAAACCGGACTTGATCGCCAGGTACTGCGCCGCCTGCAGCTGACGGTGCGCCTCGGCGAGCTCACCCAGCTCGATGCGGGCCCGGACGATCCGCAGCCGGACCTCGATCGACTCCCGCGGCGCGTTGGCGAGCGCCGAGATCGCCGTCTGCGGACCCGCCGACAGCAACGTGGCGAGCACGCCCGCGCCGGGGTCGTCGGTGTCCACCTGCGGGATCGGCAGACCGGCGACGACCTCGCCCGGGTTGGGCAACGGCGGACGTCCACCCCGTTCCGGCACCACGAGGTCGACGCCGAACGTGTTGGTCTCCGGCCCGAACACCGTGGACGCACCGGGCCGCGGCTTGCCGGTGCCCATCGACAGGATCTCGCGGAGCACACCCGTGAGCTGGTCGGTCATCTCCTCCGCGGAGATGAACCGCCGGTCGGGGTCGAGGTGCGTGGCCCTGCGCAGGAACCGGTAGTAGCTGTCGAACAGCTGGAACAGCGGGACCTCGTCCCGGCCCGGAAGCGTGGTCTTGTACTTGCTGGTGTAGCCGGTGAACTCGAAGCTCAGCACCGCCAGCGTGCGCCCGACGGTGAACAGGTCGGACGCCACCGACGCGCCGTGGGTGGCCAGCTCGGGCGCGCTGTACCCGCTGGTGAAGAACAGCGGGCTCTCGTAGTCGTCCATGCGCCGCACGGCACCCAGGTCGATCAGCTTGAGCTGCTCGTGGGTCTGGATGACGTTGTCGGGCTTCAGGTCGCAGTACAGCAGGCCCTGGTTGTGGAGATAACCCATCGCGGGCAGGATCTCCAGCCCGTAGGCGATCACCTGCGCGATCGGCAACGGCTCCGCCCGGCCGCTCTTGCGGTGGTGCTCCAACGCGAGCTGCCGCAGCGACTGACCGCCGACGTACTCCATGACGATGTAGCCGACGGAGTTGCCGGTGTCCGGATCGGGATGCTCGACGAAGTTGTAGATCCGGACGATGTTGGGATGCTCGACCTCGGCGAGGAACTTGGTCTCGTTCACCGCCGCCGCCACGGCGGTGGCGTCGCCGGTGTTGATCAGTCCTTTGAGGACGACCCAGCGCTCACTGACGTTGTGGTCCTTGGCGAGGTAGATCCAGCCGAGCCCGCCGTACGCGATCGCACCGAGCACCTCGTACTGGCCGCCGACCATCTCGTGCGGCCGGAGCTTCGGCACGAACGAGAACCGGGTGCCGCACTTCTCGCACGTGCCCTCCGGATTGCCGGGGGCACCGTCGCGGGAGCGGCCGACCTTCGCACTGCACTTGCCGCAGTACCGCTTCTCCTCCGAGACGACCGGGTCGGTCAGCACCGCCTCGGCGGGATCGCGGTAGGGCACCGCGGGCACGTCGACGAGTCCGGCCCCGAGACGGCCCCGGCGGGACCTGCGCGACGAGGTGCGGCGCGGCCTCCCGGGGTAGCTGCCGGTGCCCGTGCCGGTACCGGTACCAGTGCCCGTGCCCGTTCCGGTTCCCGTGCCTGTTCCCGTTCCCGTTCCCAGACCGAACGAGATCGGGCCGCTCGTGGACCGCGGCAACACACTCTCCGTGCCCGGGTTGGGCAGGTTCGGCGTGTCGGGCTCGGGTGGCGGCTTGGGCGACGCGATGAACGTCGTCGCGGGCGCCTTGGCGGCGAGCACACTGGTGAGCTGCGGTTCGGGCTGCGCCGGGTTCAGCTGTCCCGACTGCCCGGGGTGGTCCGGCCTCGGCCGCCCCGGCTGGGCTTGACGGACCTCGGCCCGGTGAGCCGGCTGCGGGGTTCCCGAGTCGGCCTGGGGACGGGCGTGCCGAGGCGGCTGCCCGGCCTGGGAAGGATTCGACAACGTCTCCGGCTGCACCGTCGGACCACTGGCCTCGTCCGGTGCGGCATGCCGAGGACGGCGTGGCTCATCCGACACTGCTACCTCCGAAAGGTGTCACCGGTACTGGGGCTGGGGCGGCGAGGCAGGCCCCAGGTCCTCGCGCAGCCAGCGGTTGTAGCTCTCCTGCCAGGCGCCACCGCGGACCTTCTCGAGCACGGAGTTCACGTACCGGACCATGTCCTCGTTGTCCTTGGGGATGCCGATCCCGTAGTACTCCTCGGTGAACGGATCCCCGACGATCTTGGTGCCCGTCCGGTCCTGCGCCCGCATGCCGGCGAGGATCGTGTCGTCGGTCGAGACCGCCGCGACCTGACCCTGCTGCAGCAGCACCAGGCAGTCGGACCAGTCGTCGACGGCGACCGGGATGGGCTTCGGCGTGCTGGCCGCGATGTTCTTCAACGACGTGGAGTCCCGTGCCGCGCACACGCGCTTGCCGCCGAGGTCCGACAGGTCGCGGGCCGTGGAGTCGGCGTCCACGAGCACCCGCTGTCCCGCCACGTAGTACACCGACGAGAAGTTGATCTGCTCCAGCCGCTCACACGTGATCGAGAACGTGCGCACGACGATGTCGACGTCGCCGTTCTGCAGCGCGGAGACTCGCTCGGCCGACGTGATGGCCTTGAACTTCACGGCCTTGGGATCGCCGAGCAGCGACCGGGCGATCTCGCGCGCGATGTCGATGTCGAACCCGTGGAGATCACCGCTCTCGGGGTCGGAGAAGCCGAACAGGAAGCTGTTCTGGTCGACCCCGACGACGAGGTGCCCGCGTTGTTTGATCTCGGCCATGGTCGACGACGCCGGGATCGCCGAGCTGGGCGAGAGACTGCGGGTCGGGTCGCAGCTGTCGTCGCCGGTTCCCGCCGTGTCGAGCTGGGGGTCGACCTGCGCGTTGGCGGGCATCGGAGGTTGCACCGAGCCCACCGGCGCCGGGTCGGCGGGCCGCGTGACGGTGGAGCAGCCCGCCACCACCACGAGCAGTGACGCGAGCAGGCCCACGTGAAGCCGGGTCCGGGTCCTCATCAGCGATACTCCCGCAGACGTTCGCGAATACCGAGTGTGGCGCCGAGCGCGGCGATGACCGACAGCAGCGCGTAGGCCGGGGCGAGCAGAGTCAACGCGTTCGCTCCGGCGGAGGTGTTCTCCACGAAGTTGCGTCTCGCGGAGTCGATCGAGGCGGCGAGCTCGCTGTCGACCCGGTTGAACGCCGTGGCGGGACTGTTCTCGTCCTTCTCGTCGATCGCCAGCAGGACGGCCTGCCGGTGCTCGCCGTTGCCG
Source organism: Saccharomonospora azurea NA-128 (assembly GCF_000231055.2). Taxonomy (GTDB): domain Bacteria; phylum Actinomycetota; class Actinomycetes; order Mycobacteriales; family Pseudonocardiaceae; genus Saccharomonospora; species Saccharomonospora azurea. The sequence continues at coordinate 2,705,665 of NZ_CM001466.1, forward strand.
TCGAGCTCCCGTACCCGGTCGTGAGCGCTCAACCAGTCCGCGGCGTGGTCGGTGGCGGCGCGGAGGTTCACGCCCGACTCCGCCTCGGCGACGGCCTCGCTCAGCAGGCCACCACGCCCGTCCGCTCCCGCGAACCGCTGGAAGTGCTCGGCGAACCCTTCCTCGTACTCCTGCCCACCGCCGCGCGCGACCAGGGTAAGCGTCTCGTCGGCGCGAGCCTGCAGCGCGGCGATGCGCGCGCGGACCAGCCGGTCGGCCTGCTCCGTGCCGTCCTCACGGCCGCTGCCCACGAACACGCCCTGCACGATGAGCGCAACGGCGGTCCACAGCACCAGCAGGCCCACCGCGCCCGAGGACACCAGCAGACCGACGTTGAACACCCGGTTGGTCCGGCGCTTCAGATACACCTGGACGTAGGCGAGCGCGGCGATCAGGCACGCGAGCATCAGCGCGATGAACCACGGGAAACTCGTCGCGTCGTCCTGCTCGTCGGCGAGGCGGGTCGCGTTGACCCGGTAGAGGTCCTCGGCGGCGGGCAGGATCGTCGAGCGCAGCAGCTCGGACGCCTCCCGCAGGTACGCCGCCCCGACGGGGTAGCCCTGCCGGTCGTTGGCCTTCGCCGAGGCGATGAGACCGGTGTAGACCGGCAGTTCCCTGCTGATCACGTTGATCTGCTCGGCCGCCTCGGGATTGCCCGCCGAGTCCGACGCGGCCTTCGCCAGCGCCGCACCGGCCTTGGCGATGTCGGTCGCGTACCGCTCCCGCAGCGCGGCGGACTCGGTACCGGGAATCAGGAACGCCGTCGCGGCCGTGGCGTCGGCGTCCGACAGCGACCGGTACACCTCCTGCGCCGCCGCGGCGAGCGGTTCGCGGTGCTCCACCAGCGTGTCGACGCTGTCGTCACGCTCCTGCATGGACAGAGTGCCGACCAGGCCCGTGAGCAACGACAGGACGACGAGGCCGACCACGATCAGCGACAGCCGCCCCGGTGTCGTGGCCGCCGACCGCACCATGCCGCGCGCCAGTTCCGCAGGGAGGTCCAGCAGCGCGCCCAACCCCGACCGCGGACCACGATCGCCCCCTGACGGTCCCGAGCCGGCGGGCGCCATCGCCGAGCCGCCCCGCGGCACGGTGCTCGTCATCGCGTTCCTCCACCCAGTCTCGGCACGCGCAAACCGTATCCGAGACGACCGGACCACGAGTGCGGAGTCCGGCAAGAGAACGCGGATCGTGCTGGTGCTGTGATCACCAGCGGAGGTTCACCGGGAGCACCATCCTCACGTGAACTCCCACGTCGCCTCTCGCCTCCGGCCTGCCGATCATGAGACTCTCTGGCCGTGACCTACGTGCATTGGGAGATCGTGCCGACCCGGTGGAAGGACAACGACGTCTACGGGCACGTCAACAACGTCGTGCACTACGCCGTCATGGACACCGTGATCAACAACTGGCTGATCGGCAAGGGCGGTCTGGACATCCACGAGGGCGGCGTGATCGGGCTGTGCGTCGAGTCGCACTGCAACTACCACGCCTCCGTCTCCTACCCGGAGAAGTTGTCCGTGGGCCTGCGGGTCGGGCACCTCGGCCGGTCGAGCGTGCGTTACGAGATCGGCCTGCACCGGGAGGACCGCTCGGAGCTGATCGCGCAGGGCCACTTCGTGCACGTGTTCGTGGATCGGCGGACGCGGCGTCCGGTCGAGGTGACCGGGGAGCTGCGCGACGCGCTGACAGCGTTGATGGCCGGCTGATGGTCAACTGACGAGCGCGACCGACCTCCCCGTATCCTACGACTGGTCGTAGACGTTGGGAGGGCCAGTGATCAGTGGGTTCGCCGTCGCGATCGCGATCTGTGCGCTCGCGGTCGCCGTGTGGAGCTTCGTGCTCGTGGCCGTGAACCGGCCGCCCACCCGATCGCTGCTGTTCGGTCTCGCCGGCGTGGAGGCGCTGCTGGCCGTCCAGGTGGTGATCTCGGTCGTGCTGCTGATCGCGGGCGAGCGTCCCGGCAGCATGCTCACCTTCCTCGCCTACCTGGTGGGCGCACTGCTGGTGCTGCCCCTGGGCACCGTGTGGGCGCTGGCCGAACGCACCCGGTCGAGCACGGCGGTGCTGGGCGTCGCCTGCATCACCGTGCCCGTCCTGATCTTGCGGATGTACCAGGTGTGGGAGGGCGCCAGTGCCTGAACGTGAGCCCGAGCCGACCACCGCGACCCCGCCCGCCACAGCGAGCGGACCCGGACGCGTGTTGGTCGCCATCTACGCGATCTTCGCGATCGGCTCCACCTCCAGGGCGGCGGCGCAGATCGCCACGAGGTTCGACGAAGCCCCCGTGCCCTACGCGCTGTCGGCTCTCGCCGCGGTGGTGTACGTGCTCGCCACCGTGGCGCTCGCGAAACATGGTGTGGCGTGGTGGCGCGTCGCCGTGGTGGCCTGCGCCTTCGAGATGACCGGCGTGCTGGTGATCGGCACCGCCAGCGTGCTCCTTCCCGACGCCTTCCCCGACGCGACCGTGTGGTCGAACTACGGGATGGGCTACCTCTTCATTCCCCTGGTGTTGCCCGTGTTCGGGCTGCTCTGGCTCCGCCGCACCGCGCCGAGGCGGTGACTTCCGCGCACAGTGAATACCGTCCGACCGCCGTGTTCCGTGCGGTCGGACGACGAGCTCACCAGAGCACCGCGACGCCGATGTTGACCAGCGTCAACCCGGCCAGGGCGTAGAACATGCCCTGCGCGCCCTGCGGCTTGCGCCAGAGGATGTGCGCGAGCACCAGCACGATGACCGCGATGCCGAGCTTGACCGCGATCTTGGTGTTGTCGACCTCGTTGTCCACGAGACCGGCCGAGGCGATACCGGTGATGGCCACGCCCGTGATGACCTGGGCTCCCGCGCCGGACATGAGGACCATGCCGCTGGGTCCCTGCGGTGCGGTGAGCCGCAGCACCACGCCCGCGACGAGCAGTGCCATACCGAGCAGGTGCAGAACGACCAGAATGTCGTAAACGATGTTCATGGCGGAAAGATACTACAAACGGTAGTAACTACTGGAGCGGCAGGGCGAAGATGCTCGCCGACGTTGCGAGCGCGACCACGAGCATCGCGCACGCCAGCGGCCACACCAGTGGAAACGCCGCCCGCTGCGGCTGCCGCAAGCGGTGGATCCGCGCCACGACGTGCGCGTCGGCGCCCGCCACGGCCAACGCCCCGATCGGCGTCCCGGGGGCTCCGTGGGCGTGGAACCGCTCCAACGCCCTCGCCAACGGCTCCCGCCCGTGCTGCCGGGCGGCCCTGTCGTCGGCACACATCTCCACGAGCAGCTCGATCGTCGAACACACCCGGGTCAGCAGTCGACTGGACGGCAGCAGGCGCCGCAACGCCTGGAACGGCGCGAGGACCAGATCGTGGCGTTCGCGCGCGTGTGCGCGTTCGTGCGCCAACACGGCGTCCAACTCCGCCTTGCTGAGCAGACGGCGGGCGCCCGCACTCACCACGATGCGGGGATGCCTGCCCGGCACGCAGTACGCCACCGCCACCGGGTGGTCGACCTCCACCAGCGCACCCGAGTTCGGTTGAGCGACGAGCTGCAACAACAACCGGTGCCGCGCCCGCGCCCGCGCGGTGTCACGGAAGCAGAGGATCTGGTTCACCACGAGCCACGCCCCCAGCAGCAGCCCGGCGGCCACGGCGCCCAGATGCCACACGTCGAGCTCGGTCCAGCGCGCGGGCAGGTCGAGCAGCGCGGGGAACACTCCCCGCCGGAACGGGGCGAGCCCGAAGCCGAACAGCATGCCCACCGTGGACAGGACGAGCGTGAGACCACCCATCTGCCACAACACGAGAGCCGGCCGCGGGTGGGCATGGGTCCAGCGACTCCGCAACAACCACACCATCACCGTCACGGCGACGGCCGCCGCCGCGACCTGATGCCCCACGAGGATCACGTCTGCCCGCCCTGCCGGTCCGCGCCCGGGGCCCGCACCCCGCGGAGCAGCGCCTGCCGCAGCGCGTCGGCCTCGTCACTGGTCACCGAGTTCGCGAAGTGCACCAGCGCCGAACCGCGGTCGCCGCTCAACTCCAGCGCCTCCAACATCAGCTCCGCGACGTAGGCCTCCCGCCCCGCCGCGGGCCGGTACAACCACGCGCGCCCCTGACGGCTGCGCTGCACGACTCCTTTGCCCGCCAACCGGGTCAGGACCGTCATCACGGTGGTGTAGGCGAGCCCGCGATCACCGAGCGCGGCATGGACGGCACGCACGCTGACGGGCTCGTCGCGTGCCCAGAGCACCTCCATCACCGCGCGCTCCAGTTCACCGAGCCTAGCCACGTCCACCCCTTCACTTGTCGCCTTTCGCACCAGATTGAACCACGGCGGGACGCCCGTGAGTCAGCTCACCGAACGATCTACGACGTGCCGAGCGCGGGCGTTGATCTCCGCGAGACGGATGTGGAGTTGGTTCAGGCGCTCGCTGGGAAACAGCACCTCCGGGCCGGACGGGGCGTAGTCGGTGAACGGCGGGTCGTAGAGCACGCTCGGCTCCATCACCCCGTTCTGGGTGAGGTGGTCGACGATCAGCCTGAGGAACTCGATCTGCTTGGAGCTGAACGTCGTGTCGTCCAGAAACTCCGACAGCGCCTCGACGACCGACTCACGCTCCAGTCCGACCAGTGATCGGATGAACGCACCGAGGCCGCGGGTCGCAGATCATGTCGTCGCGGGTCGGTTCGGTCAGTTCGACCATCAGGCGAATGATGTGACGCGGGGTGCGGAACTGCCCGTTCTGCCCAGCACTGGCGATCTTGCCGAGCATGTACTCGTAGAGGTCACCCTTGGTGTCGCGGTTGTCCATGTCGATGCCGTCGAGCAGCGCGACGACCTTGGACAACAGCGCGGGCGTCGGGATGGTGAACCGGGCATCCCGCATGTGAGCGGCATAGGTGGACTCGTCGCCGGACTGTGCACCGCCAAGCGTCTGGAGGAACGGGAAGGCGTGCTCGGCCATCACCGTGTACATGTCGCGCGGGTCCTTGTTGCGGAGGTTCGACCAGCGCAGGTCCTCATACGATCGACCCTTGGGGTCGGCGCCCTCCGGGAACATGCGACGCCGCATCGGCTCGCCCGTGCGTTCGGCGCGGTTCAACTCCCGGGTGTGCAACTCGTCGAGCCGCTTGAGAAACAGCAGGTAGGTGAGCTGCTCCATCACCTCAAGCGGATTGGCGATGCCCCTGACCAGAACGCGTCCCAAATCCGATCGATCTTGCTCTTGAGGTCACCTGTGATCACGTGGGTCCCGTCCTTGCCGATAACTCTTGCGGTGTAGTCGTGCACCGACGACCGCCCGTTACGCTATGCCACTGCCCGCCCAGGATCAGATGGGGCAGTCGTCCGGTTTTCTGTGTACATACCGTCAGACTGCCCATCCGCCGGAAGAGTGACGGTGTAGCGAATACGGACCAGCGCTCGGATGCGATGGGAAGATCGTGACACGGTCGACAACTGGGGGGGATCGATGTCGGTAGGCGATCTGTCCTCGGCGATCGACCGGGTGCTGACGAGCCTGCCGACGCCTGCCCTCCATGAGGCGGACGGGTACCTCGCCGAGGCATCGGCCGTGTTGGCAGCCGTTTCCACGGGTAGCTCCGCACCCGAGCTGGCGGAGACTGTCGAGAAGCTGTCGAAGGTGCGTGCAGAACTCGCGCAGCTCGACCGAGCATGCAGCGTTGCCGGAGAACTACTCAGGCAATACCTGGCGACGATCGGTGCCGGGCCAGCGGCCGTCTCCTCCACTCCAGCTCGGATCCCACCCCCCGCACCACATCCCGCACCAGCCTCGAAGCTGGACGCGGCCCTGATCGCCGAGGTTCGACGACGCGGCCACAAGATCAGCCCGGAGCGGGTAGTGAAGATCGCCAGGCTGCCGGACGACAGGATCGTGTGGCTGGAAGAAGGCAACGAAGACAGTGGGCTGGCGCATATCGAAAGCGCTCATACTTTACATTTCGAGCGCTACGGTATCGCGAAGAGCGACATTGCCAGTGTCGTCTTCGACGCACTGATTAATGGTAGTTACTGTGGCACGAGCGGCGCCGACAGGGCCGTCTACGAGATCTCCTATAAAGGAGAGCCAAAGAGGATCGCGGTTACCGTGGGGAACAACGGATACATTGTCGGAGCGAACCCTGTCAAGATAAAGAGGGAGCTAAAACAGAAGCCATGAGCACCGCACCCAAAGCCACCGAGATAACCGTCACGTTCGACTGGGGAGCAGGCCCTTTCTGGGTCGCCATCGAGGGCGACCCTCTACCCGAAGAGCACTCTGTCGAGGAGCTCGCCGGCCTTGTCCCACTCAGCAAGGACCTCGTCAGGTCATTTGCCGAGTGGAACGACAGGATGCAGCGCACTTTTGACGCCGATGACCCGGCATCCTCTGGCATCGTCGATCACGCAGAGAAACAACGTTGGATCGAAGATGGCAGGGAACTGACCCGCAGGCTGAGGAGCGAGGTCGACCCGAGCATCCGCGTGGAGTACAACCCGCCGGGGAAGCCATCGGAGGTCTTCGACTAGGACGAACCGACGAGGTCACGTTCCCACTCGTCGCTCGCGACGGGAACGTGACCAATCGTCCTCACAGGTCGAACTCGCCCGCCTTCACCCCTGCGACGAAAGCTCGCCACTCGCTGTCGGTGTAGGTGACCGAAGCTTCGTCGGGACGCTTGGAGTTCCGCACCTCCACGCCACCCTCGATGCGGCGAAACTCGACGCAGTCCTGTCCCGCGCTGCTGAAGCTCGACTTACGCCACCCCGCGAACTCGCCCAACACCGTCATGCCGCACTCTCCAATTGCCTTAGCTCTTCAGCAATGAACCCGAGAGATTCACCAGGTGTCATCGCCATGCTGTTCATTTTCTTTGCCGCCGACTGGTAGTCTTGCACGTCTTTCTCGTCGTATATGAATGCGCTGGATCTGTGATGCTCGATGTGCACGATTGAGGGAGAGTCCGCAAATTCGAACAAAATAAATGGACCGCTCAGCCCCGGATGCCAGCCGAGCCCATGAGGCATGATGCGCACCGAAACGGGCGGTTTGTCCGCCATCATGAGCAAATGCCGTAGTTGGTCAGCCATGAGGGCCGGACCGCCGATGACCTCACGAAGGGCGGACTCACCGATCAACGCGGTCAAGGTGACCGGCTCACTGCGGTCGATCACGTCTCGGCGGGCCAGTCGCATCATGACACGGGCCTCGACTTCATGAGCCGCGAGATCGCCTGACGAGAGCACCGCACGCGCGTAGTCGGAAGTCTGCAACAGCCCCGGGATCAGCAACGGCGACCAGTCGGTGATCGCGGTAGCAGTGCGTTCGCAGTCGAGAACACCCGCGAGGCCGGGCGACACGCCCGGCATACCCGCCGTCAACCAGTTCGGTTCCCTGGCGTTACGCGTTAATTCGAGGATGCGATCGCGGTTCGCCCCTGTCACATCGAGTTTGGCGAGAATTGCTGACACATCGGCGACGTCAGGAACCCGGCTGCCGTTCTCCCAGTACGAGAGCTTCGCGTGCTGAATGCCGAGCATCCGGGCGAGCTCCCTCTGCCCGAGACCAGCATCGAGTCGCGCTTGCTTGAGTGCCGCTGACAATGCCCGCACGCGCGGACTCGCTACTGGTACGGCCATGCACCAGATCGTACGAGGACGTTGTCCCGCACCCCAGTGTCACCCAAACGAGGCGTTGACCCCTTGTAGACGCAACAACACCATTGGTAACGCACCACTGCTGGTGCTCTGAGAACATTCAGCGATCTCCGGGAGGGCTCAATGCAGCGCTATCTCTGGCAGCAGGCGGGCGGACGACGGCACGTCTACGACACCGAGCGCGACATCGCCGCGCCGGGGCGCGTGTTGTCCGCGTTGTGCGGGCAGGTCGTCACGCCCACCGTCGACGACATCACCGGGCTGTGGCTCGACCGGACCTGCCTGACCTGCGACCGCGAGGTCCGTGTGCGGCTGGGCTTTCCCGCCGACGAGATCCCGCCGGCACCCGAGCTGGAGGCGGCGAAGTGAACGATCCCGAACCCTACGCCGTCCTCACCCGGCAACAGTGGCAGCTGCTCAACGACACACTCGCCGACCTGTGCGGTGCGTCGGGCGGGAGCCGGGAGGATCTGCACGACCTCGCCGTCGGCGTCCTGGAAACCAGCCGCCCCGCTCACTGGACGACGTCGATGGAGGACAGCCCCGCCCGATCTCTCTGGTGCCGTGTCTACGAGATCATCGGCGCGCTCGCCCACCTCGCCGACGCCGCCCCACACGACGCGCGCCAGATTCGGCGGCTCAGCGTGGAGGTGAAGTGGCTCGCCGAACACATGCGCACCTTCCCCGGTCCGGTGCGAGTCTCGGAGTGCAGCGATGCATGACGGCCCTGTCACCGCGCTCGGCCCCCTCACCGACGACCGGCCCACAGTGACGTTCTGGCGGCTCGACGACGTTCATCACGCCCGACCTGCCCTGGCGACGGCCGACCTCGAAGCCCGTCACGCGCTGCGACACACCGATCCACCGACGCTCGACGTGTTGCAGCGCGTCGTCAAGGGGCTTCGGCGGCTGGTGTGAGGGAGCGAGCCGAGCCGACCGCCCCGAAAGCACAAGCCCCGCGCGTTCCCAGCGGGGCGCTGCGTACAGCAACCGCGGACACGCGTACGCAGCCTGCGGACACATGTGCGGGAAGTGCGGACACGCGTGCGCAGGCCGCGGACACGGCGTCAGAAGGGCCGGCTCAGCTCGACGCGGTCACCGCGTCGCGGGCCTTCGCTCCCTGCTCACTCATCTGGCGGGCGCAGTGGGCGCAGCAGAAGAACCGGCCCTCGACCTCCACACCGTGGCCGACGACCCGGCAGCCGCAGTGCTCGCAGATCGGGGCGAGCCGGTGGATGGCGCACTCGAACGAGTCGAACGTGTGCACCCCGTCTCCCACGGTGCGGATCTCGAACGTCATGTTGTAGACATTGCCGCAGACCTCGCACTGGGCCATCGCGGTCACCTCCGTGGGCTCTTCGGTGGGCTACCGGGAACGGTGTTCATGCACAGGTAGGCATTCCCGTACGCGTCCCCGGAAAACGCCTACCCACCCAGCCGTGACTCCCGTTCCTCCCTTCGCGGCTGCGGCTCGGACCGGGAGAGCGTGGACGGCCACCACACCTTCTTGCCGATGTCGAGGGTCAACGCGGGCACCAGCAGCGAGCGCACGATGAGGGTGTCGAGCAGGACACCGAACGCGACGATGAACGCGAGCTGCGTCAGGAACAGGATGGGCAGCACCGCGAGCGCCGAGAACGTCGCCGCGAGCACCACGCCCGCCGAGGTGATGACCCCGCCCGTCACCGTGAGGCCGCGCAGGGTGCCTTCGTGCGTGCCGACCGACAACGCCTCCTCCCGCACGCGGGTCATGAGGAAGATGTTGTAGTCGATGCCGAGCGCCACGAGGAACACGAACGCGAACAGCGGCACGGCCGGGTCGGCGCCGGGGAAGTCGAACACGTGGTTGAACACCAGCGCCGACACACCCATGGTGGCGGCGAAGGACAACACCACCGTGGCGATGAGCAGCAGCGGCGCGACGATCGCGCGCAGCAGCAGGGCGAGCACCGCGAACACCACGAGCAGCACGATCGGGATGATCACCGTGCGGTCGCGTTCCGAGGTCGTCCGCGTGTCGAGTTGCTGGGCCGTCGATCCGCCCACCTGGGCGTCCGCGCCCTCGACCACGTGCACCGACTCGCGCAGCCGCTCCACCGTGGCGATGGCCTTGTCGGAGTCGGCGGCATCGGCCAGCGTCGCGCTGATGCGGATGAGTCCGTCGGCGGCCCCGGTGATCTCCGCGTTCGCCACGCCGCGCACGTCGGTGGCGGCGAGCACCTCGTCGGCCCGGGACTCGTCGGCGATCACCACGGCGGGCGAACCGGAGCCGCCCGGGAAGTGCCGCGACAGCACCTCCTGACCCGTGACCGACTCGACCTCGTTCAGGAAGATGTCGGACTCCGACGTGCCGCTCGCCTTCAGTTGCGGGACGAAGGCCACCCCGACGAGCAGTGCGAGCGAGGTGAGCAGCCACACGGCGCGCGGGGCCTTGTCGACGCGCTTCGCGATCCGGCCCCACAGCCCGCCCGACTCCGGCGGTGCCGAACCCTCCTTCGGTCGGAACGGCCAGTACGCGGCGCGGCCGACGAGCGCCAGAACAGCGGGCAGGAAGGTCATCGACGCCAGCACCGACGCGACGATGCCGATCGCCGCCACCGGTCCGAGCCCCTTGTTCGATTCGAGGTCGCTGAACAGCAGGCACAGCACACCCAGGATGACCGTGCCCGCCGACGCGACGACGGGTTCGACGGTCGCCCGCCACGCCTTGCGCATCGCCGCCACCCGGTCGGCCGTCGTGCGCAGCTCCTCGCGGTAGCGCGAGACGAGCAACAGCGCATAGTCGGTCGCCGCACCGAAGACGAGGATGAACAGGATGCCTTGGCTTTGGCCGTTGAGGCTGATGACGCCGGAGTCGGCGAGCACGTACACGAGCACGCTGGCGAGTGAGAGCGCGAGAACCGACGAAATCAGCACCAGCAGCGGCAGGAGCGGACTCCGGTAGACGATCACCAGGATCAGGGCGACCACCGCACCGGCGACGAGCAGCAGAAGTCCGTCGATGCCGCTGAACGCCTCCGACAGATCGGCGACCTGTCCGGCAGGCCCGGTGACGTACACGGCGAGGCCGTCCGGGCGGTCCTCGGCGAACATCGCCCGCATCCGCTCGACCACGTCACCCGGGTCACCGTTGATCGGCACGACGAGTTCCAGGGCCCGCCCGTCCTCCGACCGAATGGGAGGGGGCCCTTGCAGGGTGGTGTCCCAGCCCGCGACCTCCGCACCCTTCTGCGCCAGGTACCGCTGGTCGTCACCCGTGATGCCGGAGCCCCGTTCGGCGACCACGATGGCGGGAATCGCCTCGGTGTCGGCGAATCGACGTTCCAGCTCGGTCACGCGGGTCGACTCGGCCGATTCGGGCAGGAAGGACGAACTGTTGTTCTCGGAGATGCTGCTCAGCTTGCCCGCGTACTGCCCGCCGAACGAACCGACGGCGAGCCAGACGACGATGAGCAGGGCCGGAACCAGCCAGCGAGCCGTTCGCACAGTGTCCCAATCTTTCGATGATCGAACGAGTTTGATGAGCGGAATAATAGAGTCGGGCTCCGAGCGCGGCGCTCCGGGGCAGGATCGGGCTCTCTCTGGTGCCCCGAACCGAGCGAAAGGACACACCACGGTGAGCGGCGACACAGGCGGAGTGGACGACGGCACGCTCATCGCTCACATCCGCACGCTCATGGTCGAATCGAGCCGGTTCGTCCACGCGTTCGGCGACTCGCACGCCCTGCACCGCTCGGACCTGGCGGCCTTGGTGGCGATCATGGACGCGGCCACCAGCGGTCACCCCCTCAGCCAGGGCGAACTCGCGAACGAACTACAGCTCAGCGCGTCGGCCACCACCTCGGTACTCGACCGGCTCCAAGCGCTCGGCCACGTCGAACGCCGCCGGGACGACCGCGACCGCAGGCGGGTCGTCCTCCACATCCGCCCCTCGGCGCAGAAGTTGGGGCACGAACTGTTCAGTCCGCTCGGCGCGGCGTACGCGCGGGCGTGGGCGCAGTTCGACGAGGCCGAGCGGCGCACCATCGAGCGCTTTCTCGACGTGACGGTGGAGGCCACCGTCCGGACTCGGCACCAGCGCCCCCGAGAGGACTGAGCCGTCGGAGTGGACCTCGGCCCGCCGCCCGCTCCGCATGCCTTGGAACGCAGTCGACGTACGGCGAGTGCGGACATGCGTACCGGAGACGCGGACACGCGTACGGGAAGCGCGGACACGCGTGCTTAGGCTTGAGGGTGTGGAGCTGTTCGGCGCAGGGGCCTGGGTGAACGACGGCGGGCTCGCGACCGAGCTGGAGGCTCGGGGCCACGACCTGTCGGACGCGTTGTGGTCGGCCCGGCTGCTGCTCGACGCACCCGAGGAGATCGTGGCCGCCCACCGGGCGTTCTTCGACGCCGGTGCCGTGATCGCCACGACCGCGAGCTACCAGGCGTCGTTCGAGGGGTTCGCCGAGCGCGGCATCGACCGAGCCACGGCGACGCGGCTGCTACGCCGCAGTGTGGACCTCGCCCGGCAGGCCAGGGACGACGTGTCCGGCGACGGACGTCCCCGGTTCGTGGCCGCGTCCGTGGGTCCCTACGGCGCTGCCCTCGCCGACGGCTCCGAGTACCGGGGCGCCTACGGGCTCACCGTCGCCCGGCTGCGCGACTGGCACCGACCGCGCCTCGAAGTCCTCGCCGAGGCGCGGCCCGACCTGCTGGCGATCGAGACGGTGCCCGACGTGGTGGAGGCCGAGGCACTCGTCGAGGCGCTCGCCGGAATCGGCGTGCCCGCCTGGTTGTCCTTCACCGTGGCCGACGGCCGCACCCGCGCGGGTCAGCCCCTGGCCGAGGCGTTCGCCGTGGCCGCCGGCTCCCCGGACGTCGCCGCCGTCGGTGTGAACTGCTGCGCGCCGAGCGACGTCTCGCCCGCCCTCGCGTGCGCGAAGGCCGTCACCGGCAAGCCCGTCGTGGTGTACCCGAACAGCGGCGAGGGGTGGGACGCCCGACGACGTGCCTGGACGGGAGCGACGCAGTTCAGCCCGCGACTCGCCGCGCGGTGGGTGGCCGAGGGCGCGCACGTCGTCGGCGGATGCTGCCGGGTGCGCCCCGCCGACATCGCCGAGCTGGCGCGCCGGCTGTGACGTCGGTCGACGTCGGTCGACGACGGTCAGCGCAGCGGCAGCGCGGCGGCGTACTGGGGTGACAGCTCGGCGCCGCACGACTTCTTGAGCTCGGCCATCTTCTTGCCGAGCACCACACCACGACGCCCCTCGGCGACCGACCACCGCACGAGCTCACCGAAGACGTGGAAGTACAGGTTGGACCTCCCTCCCCGCTCCACGGGCACCGCCGCGAACGACCGCCACAAAGGCCACTGCGGATGGTCGAACACCGTGGCGGCGCCGAGAAGTTCGCCGGTGTGCGTGTCGCGATAGGACAGGACACGGAAGTCGGGTTGCGCCACCAGCCGTCGCAGGTAGCCGACGAACTGCGGCAGCGGCACGATCGGCACGTCACGGTGCTTCTCCTCGTTGAGCCGCAACAACCCCGCGAGCTCCACGACGTCCACCGTGTCGCCGGTCAGCCACTCCACGGCGAGGCGCTCGTCGGTGTCGACGCCGCCGAGCAATTTCCGCAGTTGCGACCGCCGCTTCCCGCCCAGCGAGGCAAGCCAGTCGGTGCGCCCCGAGAACGCCTCGGTGGGCAGCCGGGCGACCGGCTCCGTCTCCCTCACCAGGCCCCGGCGTCCCCGCACGTGCGCGGCGGCGTCCTCCGAGAGCTGCCGGATCAGGGTCGCCTTCAGGCCCACGCCGAGCAGCTTCCGCATGGCCGGGAAGTACTCCGACAGCAGCTCCTCGCACCCGTCGGCACCCGCGTCGGCGAACCACCACGAGGGGAAGGCGCTGTTGCCCGGCGCGCGCAGGTCGAGCCCGCCGAGATACCCCCCTCGACGGGAGGTCGCGAACCGATGCCGCCGGGTGGACGTGCCGATCCAGGCCGCCCCGGCCATCCCCCGCGGGCGCCCGCCGTCGAGCAGCACCGTGAGGTACCACGGCGTCCGAGCACACCACGCCTGCCGGCGCAGCACGTCCCACGCCCAGTCCGCGCGCAGACCGGCGGTGGCCCGCAACGCGCGCCAGTACGGCGGTTCCGGGTCGAACCGCGGGTCGAGCACCTCGACGCTCATCCCGCCACCGGCCTCGGCACGGCGGCGAGCCACATGCGGCGCGACGCGAACCCGAGCGAGGACTTCAACTCCAGCATCCCCCGCCCCGCCGAGAACCCCTTGCGGTGGCTGTCCACGACGTGCGCGAGCAGGCGGGCGTAGGAGTCGAAGTACAGGTGTGCTCGTCCGCCCTCGTCCCGCTGCAGCGCGGCCCAGTGCTGGTAGATCGGCAGCTCCGGGTGGTCGAGCAGGTCGGCGAACGCCAGCAGACGCCCCTGGGCGTCGTGGTAGGTCAACGTCAGCACGTCGTCCCGCCGGACGAGTTCGTGCAGGTACGCGCCTGCCACGGGGCCCCGGTTGTCGAACGCCGGCGTGCCCAACCGGGCGCGGTGCCGGTTCACCAACGCGGCCAGCTCGGCGCCGTCGAGGTCGTCGCGGGCCGGGCCGAAGCGCACCACCAGGTCGGGATCGCGCTCGACCTTGCGGCGCTGCCCGCGAACGCTGTGCCTGCGGCTTCGAGCCAGTGACGAGACCCAGTCGTCCACCGTGGAGAAGGTGTTCTCCAGGACGGCGACCCCGACGCTCTCGCGCACCACGCGCCCGAAACCCGACACCAGCGGCAGGGACTCCGCGGACAGGTACCGGTAGAGCAGTCCGGCGCACAGGGGACCGGTGGCCCGGCACAGTTCCCGTTCCATCCTCCGCAGCAGGTGCCGGCGCGTCGGCCGGTCGACGTCGTCGGCGAACAGCCAGCCGGGCAGGCCCGACAGCCACGGGTTGTGCACTTCCAGCAGCCGCACCCCGAGCGGGCCCCGCACCAGGGAGGCGGCCAGGGCCGCGACCGGTCGTCCGCCGACGGTGCACATCGCGAGCAGCGTGGGGCACGGCGCGTGCCGCGACTCGCACGCGAGCAGGTCGTAGGCCCACGGCGCGTGCGCTCCCGCGGCGGCGCGCAACTCCGCCCACTCGGCGGGCTCGGGGTCCCGTCTCGGGTCGAAAACGGCGACGTCCGGTCGGGTCACCGGCCCATCACCGGCCTCGGGACGGCGACCGACATGAGCGTGCGCGTGGTGAACCCGAAACCGGCCTTGAGGTCGAGCAGCGTCCGCCCCGCGGTGAGCTCCGGCCGGCGCGCCTCGACGAGGTGCCGCACGCAGTGGGCGTAGACGTCGGCGTACAGGCGGGGACGCCCTCCCTCGGACACGGGAAGCGCGGCGTAGTGCGGCAGCGCGAGACCGCGCCGGTCGTCGATGAGCGTGTGGAACGCGACGAGCCTGCCCGCGCCGTCGCGGTACGTCCGCGTGACCACGTCCGGCCTGCGGACGAAGGCGGCGAGGTACGCGGTGGGGATCGGGCTGCGGGTGTCGAGGTGCAGTCCCGCGATGCGCGCACGCTGGCCCGATCGCCACGCCCGCGCGTCCTGGCGCGCCCGGTGGGTGTTGAGCAGCGTCGCGAGCTCCGCGGCGTCGAGGTCGGTGCGGCCCGCACCCGCGGTGACGTCGAGCGTCGACGCGGTCTCCGCCGCCGCCTCGACCACCTCCCGCACCGGTGGCCGCAGCGACGCGAACCAGTCGTCGACCGACTCCCACCGGTTCACCAGCACGGTCGTCGGGTCGATCTCCCGGACCGCCCGGCCCGGCCCGGAGGCGGCCTCGGCGACGTCGACGGGCATCGCCCGGTACACCACACCGAGCAGTCCGACGCCGACGTGGGCGGCGAGGGCGCGCTCGAACGCCCGCAGCAGTTCCCGCCGTCGTGCGGCGTCGACCCGGTCGGCGAACACGGCGGCCGAATGGCCGGAGAACCACGAGAGGTACACCTCCGCCCAGCCCGGCGCGAGCCCGCGGCCACCGGACGGACCGAACCGCCGCCCCCGCCACGGCGTACACGACATCGCGAGGCAGGCACCGAGCACACTCCCGCCCTTGCTCAGCACACCGAGCACGGTGGGGTTGCGCGACAGCCACGACTCCAGTCGCAGCTGCTCGTAGTCCCACATCGGCTGCCACGCCGTGGTCTTGCGGAATCGGTTCCACCCGGTGGGTTCCGGGTCGGTGCGGGGATCGACGATGCGCACCTCGACGTCACCGGAGGTCGCCGGGGCGGTGCGCGGGCGGGACAGCAGGGTCCTCGGTCTCACAGCGCTCACCTGCCCAGCACCGGCCTCGGCACCGCGACTCCGTACACGGGCCGCGCCACGAACCCCAGAGACCGCTTGACCTCGTGGGGGCTGCGTCCGGCCGACAGCTCCGGCACACCCCGCGAGGTCACGTGCCGCACCGCTCGGAGGTAGCTGTCGAAGAGGAGGTCCCGGAGGCCGCCGTCCGCGGGCGACAGTGCCGCCCAGTGCTGTTTGACGAGGCCGTGCGGATGGTCCAGCCAGGTATTGAGCGCCACCAATCTGCCCTCACCGTCGTGATAGGTCAACGTGTGCACGTCCGTGCGGCGGACGAAGCTGTGGAAGTACGAGCCCGGAAGGGCACTGCGGCTGTCGAGAGCGGAGATTCCGTGCTCGGCCCGGTGCCGCTCGACGAGTGCCGCGATCTCGCTGCCGCACAGGTCGTCGCGGGCGGGTCCGACCGACACCGTCAGGCGTCCGGCCGTGACGTGCTGGTCGACGGTGCGCAGTGCTCGCCGCAGGCTCTTGCGCCGGGCCTTGGACAGCGAGTCCATCCAGTGGTCGGCGTCGCGGAAGTCGTTGGGCAGCACGGACACGGTGTCGACCTGACGCACCATCCTCGCGCGACCGCGCAGTACGCGGGCCGTCCGTTCGTCGACCGACCGGTACAGCACCCCGGCCAGCAACGGGCCGAGTCGCCGGGCCAACGCCCGCTCGACGGTCCGCAGCAGTGCGGCTCGGGCGCCGTCGTCGAGCTCGTCGGCGACGACGATCCCGGGAAAGCCGGACAACCACGGCTGCGACACCTCCGCCCACCGCGGCACCGGCGCACGATCCCGACGGCCGGGTGGCGGCGCGTAGGCGGGTCGCAGTCGCGCACGGCAGACCAGCACGGACAGCCCGGCCACGATCCGCGAGCCGAGCCGCACCACGACCAGCAACGGCGGGTTGCGGGCGGGCCAGGCCTCCAGGGCCAGCAGGGTGTAGTCCCACACCGCGGGCAGGCCCCGCTCACGCCGGAACTCGCTCCAGCCGAACGGTTCCGGCTCGGTGCGCGGATCGGCGATCTCGACCGAGAAGGTCACAGCGACACGACCGGAGTGCCGTGCCGGGGACAGGTGTCCACGGACGCCCGTACACCGCCGTCCACCAGGACGTCCACCAGCACCGGCGAACGCTGGGTCAGCAACGTGACCGCGAGGCCGCCCTTCGTGGACCTGGCGTAGACGTTGCGGGTGTCGAGGTGCCACCTCCCGCACTCGCCGAACGCCCCGAGGTAGCCGAGGAGCGGATCGTGGAGCACGCCGTACGGGCCGGCGTCCAACTCGGACAGTGTGCGACGCGGGAGCCGGTCGAGCCTGCGGGCGAGCGACTCGGGTAGCGCGGCCGACAACCGCGCCAACTCCTTGTCCCCGCCCACCGCCAGCACCGGGGCGCCCCGATGCAGTGCGTTGGTCACCTCCACCAGCACGGCGGAGTCCGGGTCGCCGAGGAAGTCCGGATCCACCACGCAACCGCGCAGGCCGCGCGGCAGATCGGCCGGAGGCGCGCAGGCGTGGCCGTCGACGACCACCACCAACGTGCCGGCCCGCGGCCCTCGCGCCCTGGGCAGCACGCGACCCAGCCCTCGGACCGGGTCGAACCGCGTCGAACCACCGCTCAACGGCACCAGGTCGACCACCGTGCGGCGGAGCGTTTCCGGGTCGGTGGCACCGTCGAGCGCCCCGGTGCGACCGGGCACGAGAGTGGGGTCCGTACGGCCGTCGAGCGCCCAGCGTTCCCGGTAGAACGGCACGGTGTCGAAGGCCGACCGCACGACCCGGCGGTACGCCCGGCGCCACCGCACTGCGGCACTGCGAGACAACATGGCGACGGAGTGTGCCACCGCATTGGCCGATATCCAGGTTCCGGCGAGAGAAATGCGCCGAATAGCTCACCTGAGCAGAGAACGGTCGTGGGCCGAACGGCGCAACTTCCGCCGAATCCCTAGTCAGCTGCCGGGGGGCACAGCTTATAAACAGCCATCCTCGGCAACGGCCGCGGCGCTCACCCTCGCACCGCACGAACCAGGTGGAGTCCTTTGTGCTTCGTCGAACTACGAACACGTCCGGCCACTCCCAGTCGGCCCGACCAGGGCAGATGTCCGCATCCGGACACCCGGACGACACCGGTCTCACCGTCGTTGTCCCGTGTTACAACGAGGTGGACAACCTCGAACACTCCTATGCCGAAATCGTTTCCGAGCTCGGGGAATTCGACCTCGAACTACTCTACGTCGACGACGGAAGCACCGACGGCAGCCTCGACGTGATTCGCCGGCTCGCCGACTCGGACAACCGCGTGCAGTACATTTCCTTCACGCGAAACTTCGGTTTTGAAGCGGCGTTTTCCGCCGGTTACCGGTACGCCGGAAAGCCGTGGATCCTGCACGTCGACGCCGATCAGCAGTTCCCCGCGGCCGAGGCCCACAAGCTCATCGCCGCCGCCAAGGCGGGCTACGACGCCGTGTTCGGCGTCCGGACCAACCGGCAGGACCCCGTGCTGCGTCGCTGGGGCACGGCCGCCTTCCACTTCATCGGCCGCAAGCTGCTGCGGATCGAGCTCCCGCCGGGCGCGACGGCGTTCCGGCTCGTGCGGACCGAGCTGGCCCGCCGCATCGTGGACCTCGAACTGGGCACCCCGTACTTCCTCGCGACCGTTCCCCGGCTGACCAGCCGCTACACGACCGTGCCGGTCGCCCACCGAGCCCGGACCCGCGGGAAGTCGAAGGTGGGCATGAGCTTCCTGTCGTCACACGCCGTCGAGCTGTTCGTGGGGTTCAGCCGTCGGCTGAGTACCGCGGCGTCGGTGGCGTGCCTGCTGGCGGGTGGCGCCGGGCTGGTGACCGCCCTCGCCGGTGCCACCGGTCTCCTCAGCGGCAGCGCGCTGACCGTCACCGTCCTGCTGCTGCTCACCGCGTCGCTCACGGCGACGGCCCTGGTGGTGCGGTCACTCGTCGTCGTCGGAGCCGGGCAACCACGGCCCCGTCAGTTCTACGTGCGGGAGGCGAGCATCCCCGTGTCCGCCGCCGACCGCCTCCTCGATCCCTCCTCCAGCTTGGAATCCGCATGAGACGAACACTCGTCGTGCTCGGCGGCGCCGACGGCTCCCTCGGCGTCTACCTCCGCGCACGCGAACTCGGCTACCACACGATCTGCGTCGACGTCAGACCCAACGCCCCCGGCGCCGCGGTGGCCGACGAGTACCTGCAGCTGTCGGTCCGTGCCCCCGAACGGATCGACGCCGCACTCGGTGAGCGCACCGACATCGTGGGCGTGCTCTGCCCGGCGAGCGACGTCGGGTTGCCGACCCAGGCGTGGCTGGAACGGCGGTGGAACCTGCCGTCGCCGTTGCCGGAGGCCGCCGTCGCCGCGTCGGTCGACAAACCCGTCTTCCGCGCCGTGTGCGAGCGGGCGGGCGTGCCGACCTACCGCAGCGCCACGGCCTCCTCGATCCCCGAGCTGCTGGACGCGGCACGGCACATGCGCTTCCCCGCGCTCGTGAAACCGGTGGACTCCTCCGGCAGCCGCGGGGTCGTCTCGTGCGCCAACCCGGGCAAGCTCGCCTCGGCCGTGGCGGAGTCGCTGGAGTTCTCGTTCTCCGGCCGCGTCGTCGTGGAGGAGCACCTCGACGGCAGGCACCTCACGATCGAGGCACTCGTCGTGGACGGCGAGATCGCCTTCCACGCGGTCACGGCACGCACCATCACCCCGCCCCCGCTGTTCGTCACGACGGCCCACGAGATGCCGGTCGACCTGCCCGGCAAGGCCGCCGACGCGCTGCCCGGCATGCTCGCCGCCGTCGCGGCGGAGCTGCGCTACCGCAACGGCCCGCTCACGTTCGACGCCGTGCTCCAGCGGGACGACGAGCTGTACCTCATCGAGGTCGGCGCGCGCATGGGCGGCAACGGCATCGCCGAGGTGGTGCGGCACTGCCACGGCGTGGACCTCATGGCCGCCACCATGTCGCTGGCCGTGGGCGAGGTTCCCGTCCTCGACCCGCACCCTCCCGTGCCCGCACTCGTGCACATCCTCGCCTCCGACCGTGCGGGGCTGCTCGCCGAGATCGACGGACTCGCCGAGGTCCGCGCGATGCCCGAGGTGAAGGACCTGCACCTGTTCGTGACGGAGGGCTCGTTCGTCCGCCCGTACGAGCAGGCCGGGTACAAACTCGGCTACGTCGTTCTCTCGGCGGAGTCGACGAGTGCACTGTGGTCGGTCGAGAACGCCGTGCGCGGCACGCTCAAGTTCCGGCTCGACACCGGGAACGCGAGCCCCGCGGCGAACGACGTGGCGGTACCCAAGCCTTGACCGACTCCATGGCGACGCCGCTGCGCCCGCTGATGATGCTGCGACTGCTCGCGGGCCGCGGCGTCTTCCGTCTCGGCACGCAGGCGATGGCCGTGGCGCTGCTGACCGCGTGGGGCACGGCCACCTACGGCGACTACGCCAACGCCTGGGGCACGTGCTCGTGGCTGCTGTTCCTGCCGACGGCGGCGGAGAAGGCCGCTCTCAAGATCCTGCCGAGGACACGGCTCACCACGGCGGCGGTGGCGGGGCTGACGCTGCGGATCGCGGCGGCCCCCGTGGTGGTCCTGGCCGCCGCGCTGGTGACCGCGCTGGTGGTGCTGCCCGCCTCGTCGCTGGTGACGCTGTACCTGCTCGCCGGGATGTGGTCGGCGAGCACCGGGCTGCTGATGACCGTCGCCGGTCTGCACCGGCTGCGCGGGCGTCCCGCACTCGACGCGACCGCCTTCACCGTCGTGGCCGCGAGCGTCGCGGCCACGACCACGCTCACCCTGGTCGTCGGCCTGTCGCCCACCACACACCTGCTCGTCCTGGTCAGCGCGGTGGCAGTGGTGATCGCCGGGTCGCTGGCGGTGTTGCCGACGGAGTGGCTGCGCGCGCCGCTGCCCCGGCGGCGACGGCTGACGCACGCGTTCGCCCGCAGCACGGTCCTGCTCGGGGTCACCGAGCTGCTGGACGCCATCACGATGTCGTCGCTGTTCATCGTGTTCGCCGTGAGCGGGCGCATCGTGGACAGCGGACCCTTCCACCTCATGCTGCTCGCCGCGGGCGTGTTGTGCTCGATCGCGCTGTACCAGCTGAAGCTCAAGCAGCCCGTGACGTCGATGAGCCTGCGCGGCACGCAGGGCGCCACGGGCCGCCGACGCGCGGACCGCCTGCTGCGCACCACCGAGCTCGCCGGCATCGCCTTCGGACTCGTGCTCGGCGCGGCGCTGCTCGTGCCGGCCACGCGGCACGCGGTGCTCGCCGGCGCGGAAGTGCCCCCGAGCGCGGTCGGGTACGCCGTCCTCGCCGTGCTCGTGGTGGTGGAGATCGCCGCGTCGCTCGCCCTCATCTACGGCGGTTACCTCGTGGAGAACACCGACAGCCGGGTGCTGTCGCTGACCGCGTCGGCCGCCGCACTGCGGCTCGTGGCCACCGTGGCGTGCGCGTGCGCGCTGGTGCCCTCGCTGGGCGCCGTCGGCGGGTTCAGCGCCCTCGTGCTCGGCCTCACCGCCGAGGCCGCGGCACTGCGCCGCCTGCTGCGCCGCGCCCACCCCGACACCCCGCCGGAGCTTTCCCGCCCCACCCGAGCTTCGGGATCGATCCCCGGAAACCAGTAACGAGACGAGTTGGAGCTGCCCATGTACGTCCTCGGCATCAGCAGGGTGCACGATTCCGCCGCGGCCCTCGTTCGTGATGGCGAGATCATCGCCTTCGCCGAGGAGGAACGGTTCACCCGGGTGAAGCACGACGGCCGCCTGCCCGCGAAGGCGATCGAGTACTGCCTGAGCGAGGCGGGCATCACCCTCGGGGACGTCGACCACGTGGCCTACTACTGGACCCGGTGGGCCGAACCGATCCACGCGGCGAAGGTGTTCGCCCGCTACTTCCCGAAGACCCTCGCGGTGTTCCGCAACGAGAACGGCGACGACGGCGGCAGGGCGGCGGGTCTGCTCGACACGTTCCGGACCGGCGGCGGCAAGGGCGTCGACGACTACCACGTCGGCGGCGCGGTGCTGGCCCACATGAAGCGCTCGTTCACGCTCGAACGCGACGTGAAGGAAGCCCTCGGGTACACGGGTCCGACGCGGTTCACGGTCCACCTCGTCGACCACCACCGAGCCCATGCGGGCAGCGCCTACTACATCTGCCCGTGGGACGAGGCCGCCGTCCTCACCCTCGACGGCATCGGCAGCGACGGCACGAGCACGCTGCTCGCCCATGGCCGCGGCAACCGGATCCACGACCTGCGGCGCATCAAGTTCCCCCACTCCCTCGGCGCGATGTACGCGGCCGTGACCGGCTACCTCGGCTTCTACCCGACGCGCGACGAGGGCAAGGTCATGGGACTCGCGCCGTTCGGCGAGGACACCTACGTGGAGGCGTTCCGCGACCTCGTGCACCTCGACCCCGACGGCGGGTTCGAACTGAACCTCAGCTGGTTCCGCCACCACACCACCGGCAAGCACCAGCTGTCGAAGAAGTTCACCGACACGTTCGGACCTCCGCGTCCGCGCACGCGCGTGACGGCCGAGAACCCGGTGCCGCAGCACTACCGGGACATCGCCTACGCCCTTCAGGTGACGCTGGAGGAGGCGGGCCTGCACCTGGCGCGCTGGCTGCAGCGCCAGACGGGCTCCAGGCGGCTCGCGATGGCGGGTGGCGTGGCGCTGAACAGCGTGATGAACGGGCGCATCCTGCTGGAGACCCCGTTCGAGGAGTTCTTCGCCCAACCGGCCGCCGCCGACGACGGCTGCGCGCTCGGTGCCGCGCTGGAGGTGAGCGTCGGCAAGCACAGCCTTCCCCGCCCCCGCACCGGGTTCACCTACACGGGCCCGGAGTTCACGGAGGCCGAGATGGAAGTCGCACTGCAGGACGCGGGGGTGGAGTACCGGCGGGTCGACGACATCGCGAAGCACACGGCCGGGAAGATCGCCGACGGCCTCATCGTCGGCTGGGTGCAGGGCCGCATGGAGTGCGGCCCGCGCGCGCTGGGCAACCGCTCGCTGCTGGCCGACCCGCGCGACCCCGAGTCGAAGACCCGCATGAACGAGAAGGTGAAGCACCGCGAGGCCTTCCGGCCGTTCGCCCCGTCGTGCCTCGTCGAGCGCGCGGGCGAGTACTTCGCCGGCGACTACCCCTCCCCGGTGATGCTGCTGGTCTTCGACGTCCTCGAACACCAGCGCGAGCGCGTCCCCGCCATCACCCACGTCGACGGCACCGCCCGCGTGCAGACCGTCAGCGAGGACGACAACGCCCTGTACTACCGCCTCATCAAGCACTTCGAGGAGCTCACGGGAGTGCCCATGGTGGTGAACACGTCGTTCAACGACAACGACGAGCCGATCGTGGCGACCCCCGAGGACGCCATCCGGTGTTTTCTCAAGACCGACGTCGACGCGTTGGCGCTCGGTCCGTTCTGGACCCAGAAGCCGCACCTGGAGGCCGAGCAGGCATGACGACCACAGAGCGCACTCCGCGGCCCACCCCGCGCGCGACCTCGGGCCCCCGCGACGCGGTGATCCGCGCGCTCCACCGGCAGCGGCGCTGGTTGTGGCTGGTCTTCGCCGTCCCCGCCGCCGTGCTCGCGCTGCTCATCATGGTGGTCCTCCCGCCGGACCAGACGCTGGACAACGTCGGCGAGTGGCTGTTCAAGGTCAGCCCGTTCCTCTGCGCGGTGCCCACCGTGGCCCTGTTCCCGAGGGTCAAGGCGGCGCCCGCGCTGATCGCGCTGGCCGTCATCGCCTACATGAGCTACATCGACACCGAGATGGTGCTGCGTATCCAGGAGTTCGGGCGCACCGTCGACACCGATCCCGGCGCGTTCGAGCCGGTGTACCAGTTCGAGCTGTTCATCGTCACGTTCATCGTGCTGTTCGCGCTGCTCGCCTTCCGCCTCGGCGGGGCGCGGACGGCGACCGTGCTGAAGACGGGCATCGCGAGCATCCTGCTCGTCATCGCCGGGGTGAACGACCTGACGTTCTGGGCCCTCAACGAGGTCTGGTCCGCGGGCAGCCGACCGGACGAGCTCGCCTGGGCGTCGCACATCGTCGTCTTCGTGGGCGGACCGCCGAGCGTCGCCACCGCGGTGGTGTTCATGCTCGTCCACGTGGCGCTCGCCGCCGCGGTCCTCCTGCTGCCCCTGGGCCGCTGGGTCGACAGCGCGCTGGGAGTGGCTCCGCGACATCGGCCGCAGGATCGGCCACACTGAGTTCACCTACCGAAAATCCCGTTTCGACCTGGCGCATCGAGGTCTGTCGGAGCGGGGTCGGTGCATAGACACGCCGCCGACCGGGAACACACGAATGGCGGAACCCCGTGGCTTGCCCGCCCGCCCCAAACATGATCAACTTTGAAGTCGACTCCGGGGCGGGGGAAAGTCGTTTCCGGAGGCGTCAAGTAAGGGTGGATGAAGGGTGGTAGCACCGCAATGACCGCAACACTCGATCCCGACGTCGAGTACGTCGTACTGTGCGGCTCTCGACACGAGCGGATCGGATACGCGCCGAAGGCGGAGATCCACACCGACTCCACGCCGCTGCATCTGGCGTTCTCGTGCTACCTCTTCGATCAGGAGGGCAACTTCCTGGTCACCTGGCGCGCCAAGCACAAGCAGACCTTCCCCGGTGTGCGCACCAACTCGTGCTGCGGCCACCCCGGCCCCGACGAGATCATCCCCGAGGCGATCGAGCGGCGCTTCACCGACGAACTCGGCATCGCCGTCGACCGCATCGAGCTCGTGCTGCCCGAGTTCCGCTACGAGGCCACCATGGACGGCGTGCGCGAGAACGAGGTGTGCCCCGTCTACCGCGCCACGGTCGCGCAGCGACCGGAGCCCGCGCCGAACCCGGACGAGGTCCACGACACGGTCTGGATTCCCTGGTCCGACTTCGTCGCTGAGGTGGAGGCCGACAGCACCAGCGTGTCGCCGTGGTGCGCCCTGCAGGTCGAGCAGCTCAAGGCGCTCGGGCCCGACCCGCTCGCCTGGCCAGTGGCCGACGACGACCGCCTGCCCGACGCCGCGCGGGAGCCCCTCGAAAGCCATCGCTGAACTGGCTCGTCGCCGCCAAAGCGGGGGCCCACGCACGGCCACCGACTGCATACGCCATGATCACCCCTCGACAAGGCACTAACGGGTGACTGGTGGCAGGTGCGCCGAATATGGCACTGTGCGCCCGGTCTCGGTGAAGAAGTCCGCATGCGCGGGTGCCCGGCAGCGGTTCAACAGGTCGTCGTGGAGCGTCGTGAACAACGAAGACAAGCCAACGCAGGACAAGCCAAGCCAGGGACACCACAAGTCGATCCGTAAGCGGCTCACAGGCACCGTGCTGGTGCCGAGTATCGCGCTGCTGCTGCTGTGGATCGGTATGTCCACGTACTTCGTCATCGACGCGTTCTACCTGCGCGCCGTGGCGTCGAGTGTGCAGCAGGTGTCCATCCCGGCCGTGACCTCGCTCAGTGCGATGCAGCAGGAGCGGCAGATGTCGCTGGTCTACCTCGAGAAGCCCGAGACCGGCCTGGTCGAGCTCCAGCAACAACAGCAGAGGATCGACGACTCGCTCGGCGTCCTGCGCCAGGCGATGGGCGACATGGGCGATCTGCCCGACGAGATCTCCGGCCGCATGCGGGACCTGGAGGCCAGCCTCGAACAGCTGCCCGACATGCGCTCTCAGATCAACCTGCGCAGCATCGGCTCCGACGAGGTCAACAAGTACTACAACGAGCTCATCGACACCGCCACCGGCCTGTTCGACGCGCAGGCGCGGTTCGTGCCCGACGTCGAGGCCTCGCAGAACGGTCTGATGGCGACCGGGCTCTTCCGGGTCTCCGACGAGATGTCGCGTGCGGCGTCGCTGGCGTCGAGCGCGTTCGCCAACGGCCACCTGACCCAGTCGCAGCACCGGTCGTTCTCCGAGCTGGTCGGCTCCTACCGGGCGTCGCTCGGGGAACACGCCCCGAACGTGCTGCCCGACGTCCGCGTGTCCTACGACAAGCTGGTCAAGAGCGACAACTGGCGCAACCTGCAGCGCATCGAGAACGAGCTCATCGCGCACGGCCCCGGCCCGCTGGACGTGAACGGCTTCTCGCTCTCGGGCACCGAGCTGCGCGAGCTCACCAGCACGATCTCCAACGACCTCGCGTCGCTCACCATCACCCAGGCCGACCAGACGTCGGCGAAGGCCCTGGAAGACTCGGGCCAGAACCTCACGAACGTGCTGCTCGGTAGTGCGCTCACCCTCATCGCCGCCATCGCGTCGATCGTGGTCGCCGTCCGTGTGTCCCGCACGCTGGTCGACCGCACCCTGATGACCCGCCTCGAACGGCTGCGCAACGACTCGCTGGAACTCGCGAGCACCCGTCTGCCGAACATCGTGCAGCGGCTGAAGGACGGCGAGTCCGTCGACGTGAACGCCGAGATGCCCCGCCTCGACCACGGTCGGGACGAGATCGGCCAGGTGGCCGAAGCCTTCAACATCGCGCAGCTGACGGCCGTCAACGCGGCGGTCAGCGAGGCGAAGGCCCGCAGCGGTGTGAACAACGTGTTCCTCGGTATCGCCCACCGCAACCAGGGCCTCGTGCACCGACAGCTCCAGATCCTCGACCGCATGGAGAGCCGCGAGGAGAACCCGTCGCAGCTGAAGAGCCTCTTCCAGCTCGACAACCTCGCGACCCGAGCCCGCCGCACCACGGAGAACCTCATCATCCTCGGTGGCAAGCAGCCCGGACGTCGTTGGCGCAAACCGGTCATGCTGATGGACGTCCTGCGCGCCGCGATCTCCGAGACCGAGCACTTCTCGCGGGTGGAGGTCGAACCGATCCCCGAGGTGGCCCTCATGGGCTCCGCCGTCGCCGACGCCATCCACCTCGTCGCCGAGCTGGTGGACAACGCGACGACGTTCTCGCCCCCGGGATCGCCCGTCTACATGACCGGCACGAAGGTGGCGCGCGGTGTGGTCGTGGACATCGCCGACCAGGGCCTCGGGATGAAGGACGACGTCCGCGAGTGGGCCAACGGGATGATGTCGGAGCCGCCCGAGTTCGACGCCATGGCCATGAAGGCCGACGCGAGCCTGGGTCTGTTCGTGGTCGCGCGACTGGCGCACCGACTCGGTGCGCAGGTCACCTTCGACTCCTCCCGCTACGGCGGCACCCGGGCCACGGTGCTGCTGCCCACGGACGTGCTGGCGAGCGACGAGCAGACCGCCGACATCGACTCGGGCTTCCACGCCACGTCGGCGCAGGCCCCCGAGATCGAGGTGCACAGCCCCGCGGTGACCTCGCCCGCCCGGCCGAGCCAGCAGCGCACGGCGCACATGGCACCCCCGACCGCCGCACCGGCGCAGCAGCCGTCGCCCACCCCGCGGACCGAACAGCCGGTCTCCCACAACGGCCAGGTACCGGCTCCGGCACCCCGGTCAGCGCCGACCGAGGCGGCCCCGGCGAGGAAACCCGACACGCACACGTCGGCCTCGCCTCAGAACACCCCCGGACACGACGCGGGGAACACCGACTCCGCTGCACCCGGGAACGGCTTGCCGCAACGCAAGCGGCAGCGCGCACCGCTGCCGCAGCGGCGACCGCAAGAGAACCTTGTGGACCAACTGCGTGACGACCCCGAGTCCGAGCAGCGTGACCTCGAACGCTACGCGGGCCGGACCCGGAGCACGCTCTCGGCGTTCCGCAAGGGCACCCTCAGGGGACGCGACGCCGACGACGCGTCCCAATCGACCGATGCCAACTGATAGGGGAAGCGGATTCATCGATGAACGAGAACGGCAATTCCATGTTGGATCTCAACTGGCTGCTGGACGACATGGTGGACCGCGTGGTCGGAGCACAACACGCCGTCGTGCTGTCGGCTGACGGTTTGCTCATGGGCAAGTCCAACTCACTGTCCAAGGACGACTCCGACCAGCTCTCCGCCATGGCCTCCAGCCTGCAGAGCCTCGCCAAGGGCGTCAGCCGCCACTTCCACCGCGGCCCCGTGCTCCAGACCCTCATCGAGATGACCGAGGGCTACCTGTTCGTCTCCGCCGCGGGTACGGGCGCGTGCCTGGCCGTGCTGGCGGAGGACGCCGTCGACGTCGAGATGATCGCCTACGAAATGAACCGGTTGGTCAAGCGCGTCGGCGATTACATGACGGCGGCGCCGAGGAACCCGGCCGCGTCGGGGACGTGACATGAACGATCAGTGGTACGACGAGGCGGCCGGCCCCCTTGTGCGGCCGTACGCCATCACCAGGGGTCGAATACCGGCGTCGGACATCACCCTGGACGTCGCCACCCAGGTGATGGCGCTGTCCGGGACGACGCGTTCCGGGGTGGGTCTCACCCCGGAACACACGGCGATCCTCGATCTCTGCGTGCGACCGCTGTCGGTCGCCGAGATCGCGGCGCACGTGAAGGTTCCGATCGCTGTCGTGAAGGTCCTGTGCGGCGACCTCATCGAACGTGGCGAAGTGATCGTCCGGTCGCCGTCCCAGACGTTGCAAGCCCCGGATCGTCAACTACTTCAGGCGGTGCTCGATGGTCTCTCCAAGCTCTGACGACAACACGGCAGCAGCCGTGGTACCCACTCCGGTCAAGATCATCGTGGCCGGCGGTTTCGGTGCCGGCAAGACCACGATGGTCGGCTCGGTGAGCGAGATCCCGCCGCTGTCCACCGAGGAGGTGATGACGGCAGCCAGCGACGGCGTCGACGACATCACGGGCGTCGAGCAGAAGAAGACGACCACCGTCGCGCTGGACTTCGGCCGCATCACCATCTCGCCGCACACCGTGCTGTACCTGTTCGGCACTCCGGGCCAGGAGCGCTTCTGGTACATGTGGGACGAACTCGCGCGCGGCGCGATCGGCACGGTGGTGCTCGTGGACACCCGCCGCCTCGACAGCAGCTTTTCCGCCATCGACTTCTTCGAACGCCGCAACATCCCGTTCATCGTCGCGGTGAACTGCTTCGAAGGCTCCGACGACTACACCGAGGACGAGATCCGGTCGGCTCTGGCCATCTCGCCGGGTGTGCCGATCCTGTTCTGCGACGCCCGCCAGCGCGAGTCGAGCAAGCTCGCGCTGATCCGGCTCGTGCGCTTCGCGATGAGCAAGCTCCCGGCCGAACCGCAGATGGCGTCCTCCGGCGCCTGACCTCGGACACGACGAGGGCCACCTCACCGGGAAACCGGTGAGGTGGCCCTCGTCGTTGTCGCTCAGTACGTCGTCGCTCAGTACTCCGCGGGGATCTGCGCGAGCTTCAGGTTGAAGTGGCGCAGCAGCGGCGGCGCGTCGACGATGCGGTACGACGCGACCCGGCCCGGGTTCTTCGCGATGTCGGCCAGCACGTCGGCGACGTACTCCAGGTGCGCGAGCGTGTAAGTGCGCCGGGGAATCGCCAACCGCACCAGCTCGAACGGCGCGGGGCTGACGAGGTTGTGGTTCTCGTCGAAGCTGCCCAGGTACAGCGACCCGAGTTCGGCGGCACGCACACCACCCGCGAGGTACAGCTCCGAGGCGAGCGCGTGCCCGGGGTAACCGTGCGGCGGGATGTGCGGCAGCAACCGGCCCGCGTTGAGATACAGCGCGTGCATCCCGGCGGGCTGGACGATGTCCACGCCGGCCTGGGCGATCAGCTCGGCGAAGTGCGCCGCGTCCGCTTCCCTCGACCGCAGGTAGTTCGGGTCCAGCACCTCGTGGAGCCCCTGCGCGACCCGCTCCAGGTCGTGGGCCGCCATGCCACCGTAGGTACGGAAACCCTCGGTGGCGATGAGGTTGGCCTCGCACTGCTTGGCGAGCTCGGGGTCCCGCACGCCGAGCAGCGCGCCCATCGGGGCGATGCCGTCCTTCTTGAGACTCGCGACGCACCCGTCGGCCAGTGCGAACGTCTGGCGCGCCACCTCACGCGGGGTGAGGTGGCCGTAGCCGGGCTCCCGCTGCACGACGAGCCAGGAGTTCTCCGCGAACCGGGCGGCGTCGAGGAAGAACGGGACGCCGTAGCGGTCGCACAGCGAACGCACCGCGCGCAGGTTCGCCATCGACACCGGCTGCCCGCCGCCACCGTTGTTGGTGATCGTGACGAGCACCTGCCCGACGCGGCCGCCGTCGGGACCTCGGAGAGTCTGCTCCAGGGCGTCGAGGTCGATGTTGCCCTTGAACGGCTCGCGGCTGTCCAGGTTGCCGAACTCCGCGCACGGCAGATCGCGGGCTTCCGCGCCGAGCAGCTCCACGTTGGCCCGCGTCGTGTCGAAGTGCGTGTTGCTCAGCGAGATCTGCCCGGGCTTGAGCACTGTGGAGAACAGCACCCGCTCGGCCGCCCGGCCCTGGTGCACGGGATAGGCGTGGGGGTACGACGTGAGCTCGTCCACCGCGCTGCGGAACCGGTAGAACGAGTCGGACCCCGCGTACGCGCGGTCGGCCTGCGCCGCGAACGCTTCCTGGGTCGCCGAGACCGCGCCGGTGCCCGAGTCGGTCAGCAGGTCGATGGTGACCATGCTCGCGGGCAGGTTGAACGGGTTGTACGAGGCCCGGGCCAGCGCTTCCTCACGCTGCTGCCGGGTCGTGATCGGAATTTCTTTGACGACCTGAATCCGGTACGGAGGGAACGGTCTCAAGGCTCCTACTTTCGAGGACGCTGATGATCGATGTCGGTGCTTCAGGCTCCCACGGCGGCGGAAGCGGCCGAGGCATCGACCCGAGGTGGCAGCACCTCGTAGCCCTCCGACGACAGGTAGATCGTCGTCCCGGTACCGAACTGCCCCAGCCGCAACGACACGTGGGCGAGCAGGCCCCGGCCCTCGTCGAGCGGCCGATCGGTGACGGCGGCGATGGCCCTGTCCAGACCCGCGGGGTCGCTGCCCCGCGCGCCCAGGAACGCCCGCACACGCTCACGCGCCTCGGCGTCGTGGGCCACGTAGTCGCGGATGGGCAGGTAGAGGCTGTAGTTGCCGGGCCGCTTCGGGTCGGCCTCCACGAAGGAGTAGCTCGACACCAGCGGCCTGCCGCCGAACGTCACGGTGTCACCGCCGAGGACCCGGCAGAAGTCCCGGATGGACTCGGCGTCGAGTCCGTCGACGGCCTGCGACGCGCGTACCGCCTCCTCCGCGGTGGCGGAGTAGTGCGAGATGTAGAGCTTCACGCGCGACGTCGGACTGTCGTCGAGGTCCACGGCGAAGAAGGTGAAGCGGTCCTTCTCTCCCCGCTGGACGGAGTGCTCGCTGGCGGCGTCGTACGCGTCCTCCATCCCGAGCCGCCGGAAGCCTTCGGCGACGAGCTCACGCCCCCGGTGCTCACCGCGGACGTCGGGGTTGAAGTACACCTTCAACTTCGGAGTCGCGTTCGGACGGAAGATCAGCGAATACCAGAAAGAGAACTTGCCCTGCGGGTCCTCGGGAAGGAAAAGGTCCTGCACGGCATCGAACCGTTCCGTCGGGATACCGAGACGCTCCGCCGTGGAGTCCAGGAAGCGTCGTGCGGCGGCCATGTTGGCGGCCATTCCCGGTTGCTCGGCGATCACCTCGCCCAGGATGCGGACGGCGTTCTCCCCCGTGTCGTCCAACGCCACCGAGAACTCGACGGGCGTGGCGTCGTCGGCCACGTCGGACGGCCACAGTGGCCCTTCGGAGAGTCGACGGTCGCCCCCGGGCCCGAGAAGCTCGCGCAGCATGTCGACCGGAGCACTGTCGGACGACGGGAAACCCGCTTCGTCGCACAGGTTCCGCAGCTGCCTACTGGTGTAGTCGAAAAGCGTGGGATCGTTGATGTCGTTCACGCTCGCTCCGACGGGCTCGCGTACAAGAGTGCTTCACTCCCACAGACGTCGTGGTCACAAACGTGATCAAGATACGTCCGTTTCACACCCCGAGATACCCCTTTATGAGTGATCTTGACTACCGAGATGATCACGCTCCGCGACGCGTATTGCGGCCGGGGAATGACCTCATTGCCCCATAGCGTTCGGCCTCATGACCGAGTACGACGACATCCGCCCCTTCCGCATCGACATCCCGCAGGCGCAGCTCGACGACCTCGACGCCCGGCTGGCGGCCACGCGGTGGCCGAGTGAACTCCCGGGAGTGGGCTGGGACCGCGGTGTGCCCGTGGACTACCTGCGCGCGCTGACCGAGTACTGGCGCACCGGCTACGACTGGCGGCGGCACGAGGCGGCCCTCAACGAGCTCCCCCAGTTCGTCACGTCGGTCGAGGAGCAGCCGATCCACTTCGTGCACGTCCCCTCGCCCGAGCCCGACGCCACCCCGCTGCTGTTGCTGCACGGCTGGCCCGGCACCCTGACGGACTTCCGCGAGATCCTCGACCCGCTGGTGAACCCGCGTGCTCACGGCGGCAGCGCGGCCGACGCGTGCCACGTCGTCGTGCCGTCGTTACCCGGCTTCGGTTTCTCGACGCCCCTGGCCGGGCCCGGCGTCGACGCGAGCCGGATGGCGGACCTGCTCGACACGGTCATGCACCGGCTCGGCTACCGCAGCTACGCCGTCCACGGCTACGACACGGGTGCGTGGGTGGCGCTCGCCCTCGGGCGGAAGCGGCCGGAGAACGTCCGGGCCGTGCACGTCAACGCCATGCTGAGCTTCCCGACGGGCGCCGACGGCGAGTTCGACGCACTCACCGACCGCGACCACGCCCGGTGGGACCGCATGCAGAACCACAACGACGGCTACCTGCAGTGCAACAGCAAGCGGCCGCAGACCGTCGCCTACGGGCTGACGGACTCGCCGGTGGGGCAGCTGGCGTGGATCGTGGAGAAGTTCAAGGAGCTGACCCACCCCGAGGACGCGTTGCCCGAGCAGTGCGTCGACCGCGACCAGTTGCTCACCAATGTCAGTATCTACTGGTTCACCGGTACGGCGGCGTCGGCGGCGCAGGTGTACTACGAGGAGATGTCCGCCGTGGACTGGAGCGACACACCCACCGCGCGGGGCACCGTGCCCACCGGCGTGCTCCTGTCCGCCCACGACGTCACCGTGCGCCCGTGGGCCGAGCGCGACCACCACGTCGTGCGGTGGACCGAACTCGACACCGGGGGCCACTTCCTCGCACTCGAAGACCCGGACGCGCTGGTGGGCGACCTGAGGCGCTTCCTCGCGGAGTGGGCATGAGGCTGTCCACGCGCCGCCTCGGCAGGGCCGTCCTCGCGGGTTGGCGGAGGTGTTCGAAACGCTGCGGCCCCGGCTCGTGCGCCACACCGACGAGTCGGGGCGCGAGCTGTTCGACGTCGAGGGAGCCCCGCTGCCCGACGAGGTGCGCCGACACGTCTGCCACGGCGCCGCCGTGGCCGCGACGGTCCTGTTCGACGGCACCGTGGCGGCGAGCTGGACCAGGACGTCGACGAGCGGAACCGCCGGCATCGACCTCTGTCCCTTCCGGGCGCTCACCGGGGCGCAGCGGTCGGCCGTCGAGTCCGAGGCGCTCCGGCTGCTCGCCTTCACCGACCCCGGTTCCGAACACCGGATCACCTGGTCGCCGACCGAGTGAGCGCCCGTTTCAACGCTCAGCGTGCCGAGCCGACGACACCCTGTGCGCACGCGGCGCCCACAGCTGGGATCTGGAACACACCTCGCGCCGACATGGTCAAACGGGACACTCACCTTCGCGCGAACAGAAAGCGATCAACTGTGCAGAACCGACGCATCGCACTCGCAGCCACCGTCGCCACTCTCGCTCTCGGCCTGACAGCGTGTGGCAGCAAGGAGTCTGGCTCCGCCGAGGCTTCCGGCAACGACACGCAGACCACGGCCGCCTCGTCGTCGGCCGCGCCGCCCGAAGCGCCTGCGTCGTCGGCCGCCGAGGAGACAGCCGCGAACAAGGCCACCCCGGGCGAGATCACGCCTCCCGGAACCGAACTGAAGGTCGGCGAGACCGCCACGGTCCCCTTCACCTACGGCACGGACATGAGCGGCACCATCGCCATCACCGTCACCGACATCGAGAAGGGCAGCTCCTCCGACCTCGCCCAGTTCGGCGACCGCGCCAAGGGCCTGGTGCCGTACTACATCAAGTTCACGGTGGAGAACGTCGAAGGCACCGACCTCTCGTACAGCTCGGT
Source organism: Saccharomonospora azurea NA-128 (assembly GCF_000231055.2). GTDB lineage: Bacteria > Actinomycetota > Actinomycetes > Mycobacteriales > Pseudonocardiaceae > Saccharomonospora > Saccharomonospora azurea. Next base: position 2,739,716 of record NZ_CM001466.1, read on the forward strand.
GAGGCTGCGCGCGAACACCGCCGACGGCCGCGGCACCGGCGTCATCATCAGCGGCGACGTCGAAGGCAAGTGCGAGAGCGAGACCGCGGGCCGCGACTTCACCACCGCCGGAGCGACGTTCGAGACGTGCGCACTGCAGGCCTCCCAGGAAGGCGTCGACGTGGTGTCGGCCGAGTTCAACGAAGGCGACGACTACCAGGACGACCCGATCAGCTGGACGAAGTGACACGCATTCAAGCCCGCGGCTCACGGTCGTGACTCAAGCGGAGCCTGGCGTCTCGTCGGATGTCGGGCCCAGTTCGTTTGGGCACCTCTGCCGTCGACCAGGCGTGTTGGTGGGCCGCCCGGGGCTCGAACCCGGAACCTATGGATTAAAAGTCCACAGCTCTGCCGATTGAGCTAACGGCCCGCACTGGATTGTAGCGGCGGGCGGGGGAGCCGGGCACACGAGGAGGCGGCTGGAACACGTGCCCCGACGCGCACGCCGTTGTGCGGCGCGGGGCACGCGGTGGGTGCTCCCGAGGGAGCCCGTCAGCACTTCCCGCAGCAGCCGCAGCTCGGCCCACTGCAGGATCCACAACAACCACAACTCATGGCGATCACCACCCTTTCGGGACCTGTTGGTGCCAGTACTTCACGCTATGGACACTCTGCGTGTCACGGCACCACTGCCAGGGTGAATCGACCGATGTCTCTGCGTAACCCGTCCGCGATGCTGATCCACCCCGGGGCCGGACCAGTCGGTCGACAGATGCGTGGGTCGTCTCGGCGCGCCTAGCGTCCTCACCATGACGACGACGATCACGCAATCTTCGCCTCGAACCGCCACCCGGCCGCGCCTGGCGGTGCTCATCGGGAGCGTGCGCGCCGACCGCTTCGGGCCCGTTCCCGCGGCGTGGTTCGCCCAGCAGGCTCGCGAGCACGCCGCGCTGGAGGTGGAGGTCGTCGACCTCGCCGACTACGACCTGTCGGTGTCGCTCTCCGCCGGCGACGACGTCGCCGCGTTGGGCGCCCGGTTGGCCGAGGCGGACGCGTTCGCCGTGGTGACGCCCGAGTACAACCACAGCTTCCCCGCCGGGTTGAAGTCGGCGATCGACCACTTCCACCAGGAGTGGAGGGCGAAACCCGTCGCGTTCGTCTCGTACGGCGGCATGGCGGGCGGCCTGCGCGCGGTGGAGCAGCTCCGGCAGGTCTTCGCCGAACTGCACGCGGTCACCGTTCGCGACACGCTCAGCTTCCACAACTTCTGGGGCACGTTCGACGACGACGGGCAGCCGGTGGACGGTGCGGCCAACACGGCGGCCAAGCAGTTGCTCGACCAGTTGACCTGGTGGGCCGTGTCGTTGCGGGAGGCGCGGGACAAGCGCCCCTACCTGAATTGACTTCGACATTACTGGAGCTTTCACACTGTCCAGATGCGAGAGTCCGAACAACCGTTCTTCGGCCGCACCGAACACCTTTCCCGGGTGGAGCGTGCACTGGCCGACGCCCGTCGCGGCGTCGGCGGCACGCTTGTCATCAAGGGCGAAGCGGGCATCGGCAAGACCACGCTTCTCAACCGGGTGCTGGCCTCGGCCGGCGACCTGCTCGTGCTGCACGCGGCGGGCGTCGAACCGGAGGCGGAGCTCCCGTTCGCTGGTCTGCACCTGCTGCTGCGGCGGGTCGAGGCGCGGTTCGACGACCTCGTCGGCGACCGGGCGGCGACGTTGCGGTGCGCTCTCGGGCTCCGAGGGCGCGCCGACGCCGCCGACGGGCACAGCGTCAACCTCGCCGTGCTCGCACTGCTGACGGCGCTCGCGGCCGAGCGGCCGGTCGTGGTCGCCGTCGACGACGCCCACTGGCTCGACCGGCCGTCCGTCGACGCCCTGCTGTTCGCGGCCCGGCGCGTGGAGGGGTTGCCCCTGGCCGTCCTCTTCACTGTGAGGGACGGGTACGCGCCCGCGCTGCCGACTCCCGGGCTGCCGGAACTGCGGGTGGTGGGACTCGCCGACACCGACGCCGACGCCCTCCTGACCGCGCAGGCTCCGGAGCTCACGGCACACGAGCGTCGACAGGTGCTGGTCGAGGCCCGCGGCAACCCCCTCGCCCTGCTGGAACTGCGGCGCACGCGGTCCGACCGGGCTGCGTTGACGACGTTGGACACCGGACCGCCGCTGGAGGGCACGCTGCTCGCGGCGTTCGCCAGGCGCGTCGCGGACCTCCCACCGACCACCCGCACCGTGGTGCTGATCGCCGCGGCCGACGGGGCGATCAGCACGGGCACGGTGCTCGCGGCCGCGGACCGCCTCGGTGCCGGGCTCGACGATCTCGCCGCCGCCGAGGATGCGGGACTGCTCGCGTTCGACGACTCGTGCCTGCGCTTCGGACACCCACTCGTGCGCGCGGCGGCGTACCGGTCGGCGTCGCTGCCCGACCGCATCGCGGCTCACCGGGCGCTGGCGGCCGTGCTGACGAGCCCGGACGACGCCGACCGCAGAGCGTGGCAGCTCGCCGCCGCCGCGAC